>OODV01000174.1 GCA_900299555.1 uncultured Endozoicomonas sp. | reverse complement strand
ATTTTACTCAGCGTATAGAGAGGCAGAACCTGAATTTCAGGACACGTCTGAAGAGGTTGGCTCGACGATCTATTTGCTTTTCAAGATCAGAAGAAGTTCACGATAAAGTAATCGGAGAATTTATCTACCGAGAGCACTATCAACTCTTCTGAACCTCCACCGTATTATGGAATGCTGATTCAGGGCAGAAGGATAGTTGTTTACTATCCAGATTTGGAGTAACGTTTGATAACGATTTAGAACATTGAGATTCATTACATAATGATTGTAAATATGCTGTGAATCGCAACTACGTTTAAGGTTTATTTATTCGGATATAGATAAAGAGTTTATTGGGGAAAGGCTTGTTTTCTATAGTACTCTAATCAAAGAGTCAGATTAAAGCTTAAGTTTATAAAGCTAAGGCTACTGGTAATGAAAAATAGTACCATTTCTCAAAATAAGATTTATACGCATAATGTCGGCACTTTTAATAATAAAAAGCACGATGATAAGCAAGATACCAGAAAGCAGCAAAGGGCTTTTGAACGAAGGGTGCGGATGCAGGCAGGAAAAACATATAGACATGCATGGAGTGGCTCTGGTACAACACTGATAAAAATCGGGATTCTTTCTGCTTTGGCATTAACTGGTGGAATGATCAGAGTTGTTGAAGGGAGAACTTCGGGATTGAATAATACAGTAAATAACAACGTTAGCCAGCCATTCTCATTAGAACCACTTAACCAATCAAGCACGATAGTAGCCAGTTTGGCTAATAACCTAACAGGTATGTATATAGCAGAACCACCTTTGGTGATTATTAGAGATGAAATCAAATCACAAAATAATCATGAAAAATTGAAACTTGTGGATAATGACTTTGTTGGTCAGGCAGCAATGAGATTATCGAACAAAAAAGGGTTGAAAAATAATTACAGTAATAATGATAATTACAGTCCAAGTCCCTATCTAACTGGTTCCACCGTTCAACAGGCTCGTCATTTTTTCGATTCTTCTCCAGAAAAAGAAATAATAGTGTTTTTACAATTCTCAAATACGAGAATAAAAAATAGTTTTATAGAGAGAGTTTTCTGTAATGATGAGTGCGGGGAAGGAAAAACTGAAGCTGGGGTTCAAGATTCTGTACTTTTCCAGGGAGGAATTGCATCATCGGGAAAAATACACGATGAAATCGTTACTGGGAAATGCCATATTGTTGAGTTAGGTTTAACTAAAGAAGGATTTACTAAATTATTAGGGGCTGCGTTATTCAGATCAAGAGGGTTGATCAGCGTAAATATTGATCAGTCACAATTTGAGGAGTATGGAAAAAATCTGAACGATACGCTTGCGGAAAAAAATGTTGCTTCTCTTTTCGCTTTTGAAAATGATAATAAAAACTGCCAAGCTGTAAAAAAAGATAGTATTCAACTATCGAGTGCTACTGGTGATGATATATTAGAAATCAATGAGCTTGAGTGTTTTACACCGATCTCAACAAGTGGATATTCCCGAACGAAAAAAAGATCGAATAAAGCTATTTTATCACCTGAACAAAAAAACCTGTTACTGCAAAACGGAAAGTTACGTTGTGTAGAGCAAATAGCAATTGTTGGGGATGGTATAGCGTCAGAAAGCATCGGCAATAGTACGGTTACAACGGTGGTATTACCAAAGGCAGAGAAAGGAAATCTTACCCATTATACAGGAGGTGTCCCCTTAGTAGGCGCAGTAGGGTCAAGGGCAACGGATGTTGCTATGAGAATTAAGATATTGTGTCCAGAAGTGAAGTTTCACGACATAAGATTACCAGTGAATCAAGATCTGACACCGATTACATTGTCTCATTTAATGAAAGTTTGCAATTTTGCGCTCACAAAGATGACTAAGCAATATCAGGTAGAGTCTTTAGTGATTCTGGAAATAGATCCGATTCCCTATTACTCACCAGTAACGAAAGCTGTTGGATGCTTGCTAGGGTCTTTAAGAAAGCAGGGACTTACACCCTTTAGCTTATCTACAGACCCTTTATCCTGGTTGGCAAGTATACCTCAGATAACTCAGACTGAGTCAGTAGCTGAAATTGTTCTTAGAAAAATAAAGAAAGAGAGTAGTCATACTCCTATCATTGCTGGAATTGGAGCATTGGTTATCGGGAGCATTATTTTTTTTCCTGCACTGGGTATTGTCCTGTATCTAAAGCGGAGAAAAAAACAAAATGACGATATAGAAAGTAATAAGATTGATATGCATGAGCTTAGGCCACTCAATTCTAAATTAGTTAAAAGCTGCGATGGGGGCTGTCATGACTCTATTGAGCCAGGATTGGTTCGGTCGGATCTGGTTGAAGGGTTTCGCGAAAAATTATTAATTGATTCAGAGCAAAATATTCTACAGGATGGGGATGACATACCATTGGAATCCCCTCCCCGTCCTCCTGAAGAGTTATCCGCTTGGGTAAAATACAGTGAGATGTCGCCTGGAAGTTTGCGTAAAATTCAAAAACTAGCAGTGACTAATCCAGTGCAAAATATATACAAATTTCAAAGAAAGCGTGAAAATAATTATTGCTAGTTTCAATTATGCATAGATGCATCGAAGAATTAATAATCGAGAAAAATAATACAAGTATGAATTATGTAAAAAATAGGAGAGCAAAAAAATATCAATACTAATCGTTAGTTAAGGTTTTTTATGATTTTAAGTAGATGCCTTGCAAACATTAAGGAAACTGAGAATAAATCCCTATTTTCCAGATGTAGCATCAGTAATACCAAGAGTTACTAAAGGTGAGGGTTGGTTTATTAGCACCTTCATGAATTGTCAATGGTGATGGTTGAAAATTATAGGATGTATTAATACATGGTTAATGGTACCTGTCTGGGAACGATAAATAACTATCCGATACACCCAGTAAGAACAAATCAGCATCTGTCAGAAGGTGTAAATATAAAGTGTTCAAATTTAACAATTGACAAATGGATAAATAGTGGAAGTGTTTTTGTGGGCAAAGGATCAGGTAAGGATATACAAAGTCGCAATATTAAATTATCGGATGATATCGAAGTTGATCGATTTTTATCTGAATTTGAAGAGTACAATAAACTTACTAAGTCTGAAAGGAGGACAATTAAATCAAAAGCAAGAAAGAGTGCAAAAAGGTTAAGAAGGAAGAAAAGAGAAAAGGAAAAAGAGTGTGCTACCTTAAATCTAAGCGCTGAAAAATTATTGATATCTAAAGTAAAAGATGATTCTCACCTTAGTAAAGAATTAAATAAAAGCAGTGGCGGTTTTTTAGAGGAAAAATCAGAAAAAAAAAGGCGTTACTTTAGCCCTAACATGGAAAGTTTAGAAGTAATAAAAGACTGTTCATCGTCTGTGATAGATGATATTCACGCTGCCTGGGGCGAACAATACTTAACAGAAAAACACCGGAAGGCTAAAGTTAAAAAATTGCAATTGAAACCAAAGTCCACGGGTAAAGAGTGGCGATCAAAAGGTTCAAGAGTTCGCCAAAGGAAAAGACATCAATGTACCAGGGATCCATATTCATTTAACTTCCCGGTATATTTAGATCTACGAGGATATTTTAGAACATCATCTGTACATGTTTTAGACGGAAGTGTACCGCATACATTAAAATCTATCATAGGATATAACTTACTATCATTTGTTGGCTCAGCGAGTGGAGCTATACAATCTGAATTGGGAATTGATGGTCATGTGAATCCCAGAAGTTATCAGCAGTGGTCATCAACTATCGCTTCATGGAGAAAGCAAGATATAGCAGGAAGCAAAAAATCGACTGGAACAACGAAAACGGTAAATGTAGAAGCTGAAAATCCCACGATAAAAGAGCCTATTGTATTACATGATATACAAAGTAATAACCTGAAAACTGACATTATAACAAGCAGTCGAAGAAAGGTAGACAGGATCTCACCGAAGATATCCTACCGAGTTACAGCGCTAAATGTTCAGGATGAGCGTTCAAAAAAAAACAAACCGGTCTCCAATGATGTATTTCTGATACCTACCAAAGAAGTTGAGAAAGAGATTATTCCTAAAACCTCCTTCTTTTTATTTCCACAAGCTGATGCCAGGCCTGTTCCACTGGATCACTGGTCAAATCATTACCCCGCTTCACCTGA
This sequence comes from uncultured Endozoicomonas sp., assembly GCA_900299555.1. Taxonomy (GTDB): domain Bacteria; phylum Pseudomonadota; class Gammaproteobacteria; order Pseudomonadales; family Endozoicomonadaceae; genus Endozoicomonas. The sequence continues at coordinate 11,484 of OODV01000174.1, read as the reverse complement.
GGAATACCTTAAGCAAGAAGAGAATGTAAAAAAACGCAGCAAAAGACGTGTTTTAGAAACAGCCAACCCTGAAGCCTATTTTAAACTCATGTTAGATAAGATTAATATTAGAGGAATCAATAGTGAGGATTTCATATCCCTTAAGGGACTATTGGATCAGCCATTAGTTAGGCGGTTTTACGAATTCTCAGAGAGCAATGCCTACATAAGAAAAGTTGAAGAGGTATCTACAAAAATTAGTCAGCTAAAAAGTTCCAGCAGTGACATTTATTCAACATTCAAGGGGGACCTGTTGGATATGACTGCAATGGCTTTTGTGAGAAACTCCAGACAGTACCAAGAAGTTTACAGAGAATACTGGGATCGAAGTAAAGAAGCTTTAGTTTTATACGGTAAAAATTATGTCGATGAAAATTTCCCGAAATTTCATCATTTGGATAAAAGTCCTCAAGCGGTTGACTTTCCTACCTCTTCTCTCAGTGATACTTTACTGACTCGATTATTAGTAGATCAAGCATCAGGTCGGCAATGGCAAATGACTCCTGCAGAGCTGGCGATGGTATTCGCAAGACTGGATTTTAACAGTTATGTTAATAATGCGATCTATTCCAGAAGTAGAGAATTGGATTTACTGCCAGTCACTTCTGGTATGATTAATCGTAATGCACTAGAGATTACAAAAGGAGTACGCACATCATTTATTGATTCAATGGATAGTGACTACGGTATTAAAAATGCTGATAAAGGATTTTTTTATTCTCAAAGTTTTTCTGCTGTAAAAGGCGCCAGTGTTTCTGTTGATACAGGAACCTGCCTGGCTTTTTCATTTTCAGCAATGATGGCCCTGGAAAGTCAGGATATGGATTCTTTAGCCAATCTATATAAAAAGGCATATAAATTTGATGAGTATATAAAAACAAATGACCCATTAGTTCAGCAGCAGATTGATAATGGAATGGATAGGCATAATTCAAAACTTCAACATTCGGAGGCATTTAAATACTTCTTCAATAGTCTTGAAAAGTATAATGACATTGATGCGCTTATTAATCGGGCGATGAGTACAGAGTCACCCATGGCCGTTGTGATTAAGGCTCCGGATGGCTCCCATGCAATTACGATAAACAATATTTTGATGCCATCCCCCATTGACCCTGCAGATGAAATAAGTGTTAAGGTCTTTGTCGATGCGAATACAGGTATTTTTCCATGCTTTGATCAGTCTGAGCTTGAACATCACCTCAAGTATTCTATATCTCTAGCGCATGAATCTATAGATAATAACAAGTTTGATCCACGGCTTGATAATGTAGGACTTTTTGCAAGAGAAATAAATCATGAAGAATTGACTGATATGAAAAGCTGGAAAACAGATCGAAATTACGGTGTTGAGGATTTCTTTAGTAAGCGTCCAGAATGGTTTTATGAACATCATCGTACAGCTCTATCATCTGATTGGGAAACTATTTTTTCAAAAAATCTTGAAGTGAATACTGATCTTCATAATCCAAGATACCAGTCAAATTCTGTAGTAAATGAGTATGATTTAATAAAAAGTGCAATGGCTTTGAAAAGTACACAATTGGATGACATGTCTGGAAATATAGCGAGAGATGGTAGTTCTAAAGAGGTTATTGATATTCAAAAGCAGATGCATGATCTGAATTTATTCTACAAAAGAATGGAGGATATTGATGACTCAGCAAAAGTCAAATATAGAGACAAACTTTTGTCAATATATACGAATATTGATGATCAGGTAGCACCTGATAATAAATTATCCCTTAGGCTTAACAATAAAGTGACGGATGACTCCAAGATTCTTGCCAGTAAAAAAAATATTGATGGTTCTGATTATTCCATTGCGAAATATTTTGCTGCGGCAGGAAAGGCCATTATGGATGCAATACCAATGTTCCCTATGCAAGCCTCTTCCAGAAATAGTAGGACGCTTAAAGTAGATTTAGGCAATGAAAATATTGAAGTGAAAATAAAGGGAAAATCCGATCATGTTTCAAGTCATTCACTGTCAGAAGAAGTTAGTCATCTGTTTCTTTCAGATGAAGATTCACAGATTATAAAAGAGAGTATGACACCGGAAAAAATGCAGTCTTTGAAAGACATAGCTGATATGGAAAATCAAAGATTGCTTATGGAGTTTGAATCGATCAAAACAGAGATTTCTGATCATATCACCAGTAGAGGTATGACTCCAGAGTCTTATGAATTGAGGGGGGTTGTTGATGGAGAATTGAAATTCAGTTTCAGAGGTGAAATACGATTAAATGATATGCCAGAAGCGATTACCGTTAGAGGTGAAATCGCCGATCGATTTTTATCATTCACACAGAGAGTGTCGAATACAATTGAGACCGGCTTTTCGGATATCAGTTCGTCTCAATTTGTACAAAACCTGAGAGGTACCAATTTTGGTTCTACCTTCAACTCCTTATCTGCAAAGGGGGCAAAATTAATGGGGGTGGCTGCAAAATTTATTGCCTTGCAAACAGCAACGAATCTTCTCAATACTATCAATAAAAACAAGCTTCCAGTTACAGCAAAATTTGAGATAGGTCTTAGACTTTCAGATGCTATTGGTGATACTTTAGCCAATTCCGCTGGTGCTATTAATTTTGCAATGAAAAAGCTGGCGGGTGACCTAGTTTCTAAATTTGTAACATTATCACCTGTTGCTCATTCCATGAACATGGGGTCTTTCGGGTTAGGTACATTGGTAAACCTTGGTGTGCTCGGTGTCCAAAGTTATGAACTGCACATGAGTAGAACAGCTCTTGATCGAGAGATCAAGGGTATCCGTGTTTTCATGACGTCACTTACTGCGGTCATCCAGTTTTCAGGAATGTTTTCTCCACACCCGGCTGTTACAATGGCCATATTTGCAGTAACGATTATTCTTAATAAAGTGGAAGAGGCAATTATTGAAGATCTGTATAATCAGGACCTTCTAAAAAATGACTTTAAGCAATTTGATAAGGAACTAGCAACCATCAAAGAATTGTTTAAGAATCCAAAAGTGATTTTTAAAGATGATGGCAATATAGTCACCATAGAAAACAAGGCAGCTTTCATTGAAATGGTCATTACAAAAAAAGGCGTTTCAATTACCAGGAATGGTAACGCTATAAAAACTGCTTTTTTTGAGTCAGTTAATCATGATCTCAAAGAAGCTTATGATGTTTATATGTATGATGTTAATAAGCCAGAAAATCATCTCAAATCTATCTATAACCCGCATGACAGGAAGATTGCCCAACAAAGTTATGCCGTTGGCAAAGATGTATCAGCGGCTTCTAATGATCCCGTAAGAAAGAAAAACAGCCAATGGACTAAAGGCCTGGCATCCAATTACAAAAGCCATATGGATGCCAATGTATTGAAAAAACTGATTCCGATTGTCAGTATATTCTCAAGAACAACCAGTAATACTGGCTACAATGATATGCAGTCCAGAGCGAATTTCACCATTCAAGAACATTCATTTGATGATACTGTTGAATGTTTGTTGAAACCCAGTCATAAATTATTCATAGGTCATTACTCTCCGTTGGTAACAGGTGAATTTTCTCAATCTGAGAAAGCTAATTTTCAACGACGGTGGAATTATTTCAAGCATTTTACCCAGTCGTATAGAAATAAAGCAAAACCAACCCAGCAGAAGCCAAAGAATATTATTTTTAATGGAGTGCCTCCCAAAGTAAAGTATATTGAAGAGGTTCCTAAGGCCGTTAGTCAGTCTTCTGCTCCTGTAATCTATGATCAGAATATTTTTTCACTGAACCTTTGCAGTAATTGGAAGCCTGTCAGTAAAAACCATTTTGTGACCAATTTATCCGGCATGCCATTAGCAACCTTACCAAAAGTATTCCTTTATGAAGGTCGATTAGTATACTTCAAAACGATGCTTAATAAAGGTGCATTTGGTAACTGGGTTGAGGGTTTTTTTAGTGAAGATACAGATGAATGGTCTGGTATGTCTGAGTATTATGGTCTTAATGCTCCTGATCATGCAATTCTTGAACCTCAGAGGTCGATATACTTTATTCAGGCAGGAACTGGGTTTATTTATCATTTTGCAGCTGATATTCAGTCCATAAGAGCTGCTGCCGGAAAATTGAACTACTTCACTTATAAAGATGTTACAAATGAGCATAAAAATTATCGCTCCCTTGTTAAGAAATGTGAAAGTGAGAAGAAAGAAGAACGACAACGAAGGCTTGAGAAAAAGAACTACAAAGGGGTATATAATGAAGATATTGAAACCTGTAGAACACTTAAAGATCATTTTCCTCATGGTTTTATTGTTAATAAGGAAAAAACCAAGAGTAATTATGAAACTATACCTGATTCTACCGCTTATGCGTTGAAAGTGCTTGCCAATGAAGATCACCAAATGGTGTTAAGTCAAGGTGTTAGAATTACTCTGACTGAGACAACATCATCTAAGAAGGGATTGTCTTCTGAAAATCACCTAAAGAAAAAAAGTGGACAGTATTATTTCTTCCTGAAGCCAGATAATTCGTCAGAATTTAAATTAACAGTTAATTATTTGTCAGTTTCGGAAAAAAGCGATGCTTTTGACAGGGTTTTTACTTTTGATTTCAGTGCCGGTGGCCGTAGGGAAACCAGGCAAGAGCAGGAAATTCAAATAAAGGCTAAGTCTTCAGTCACTCGTAATATGATGTTTGTCATACCTGTCTCAATGGGAGCGGGTCAAAATAGCCTACCGTTCCAACTGAGTATCGATTATGATACTGAAAACAATCTGCTTGATATCTTCAGCATTAAGCAATTGCCTATATTCATGGGAGAGTCACAAACAACAAAAGCTATCATTGGTTTCTTAAAGAAATTAGAGATTAATAATCCGAATATTTTGATTAAAACCTTTCCCGTTAATAATTTTTCACTAAATCAATCACGTTACCACGAAAGTATCGCTTTACAATTTCAGAAAAGTGATGGAAAGGATAAATTGTCATCTAAAGGAACGGTGGATGATCTTTTTAGTGGGTTTGGTTATTGTGTTATACCTGAAAAAGAATCACTACCGTATCCAACAGCTTCAACTGTAATGCCTTCTCGTAAACCTGATATTGATAAATCCCATGTTGTGTATCTTATTTACCGGGCAGAAACTCCTGAACATGTAAAAAAACAAATACATCGCCTGGGTTATCTGGGTAGTATTCCAGTAACCGGGCATACTTTACCCACTGAAATTGCCCCTTTTTTACACCAAGAGGACAGAATTCATTATTTTTATGACGATGAAAGCCGTATTCTCGTGCGGCAGTATGGTTTAACAGAAATCAGATACTGGATAGAAGAAGACTATAAAGTCTGCCCTATGGGAGCTGATCCAATATTAATGAATATAATGCAGAATGGTGAATCGCTCCCGATATTCGAATGCAGCCCTATTTATAAAGAAAATCGCGAGAGCCAAGAGGTCGTTGTTTTATTTCCAAAAATGATACAGCGTTATCAGGCTGATAATAAAAGTCATAATAATATGACTGATCCATCTGCAGAGAGCTTGAACTTATTCAGTTTCATTCAAGCACAGTCTCCTTATTCAGATGAACGGGTATTCACATTGTTGGGGGGGCGGGTAGAAAATAAACGCAAATGTTCAAGTACAACTGAGAACTGCCCACCGCTTGAAGATGTCCCGGAAGTCCCTGATTTTTCAGTGGCGATGCAAATGTTTGTTGCCGATGACAATCACCTCCATGTCGCTATTTATCCGGGGGTTGCATCACCATCAGAGCTACTTGCCATCAATCCGGGCATGGGTTATGTACTCTATGCCTATGAATACTCTCAAGTAGAATTGGAACAGCTCCCAGCTGTGCAAAGGAGCCGTTTATCAGATATTAACGGAAAACGAGAATCTCTTCAGCTCCCTCTTTTAACCCCCATAAAAATGGTTGCACACCCGCTAATTACGGGTGATATGCTGGATGACTTGAGTACCCAACTTTCAGCTAGTCCCATCATTCCACATCAGTTTCTGTCAGAAGGTAAAATTATATCTGACGGGAGTATCGTTATTACTTTACGGGACCTGGCTGAAAGAGAATGCTTTATATGTGAAACATTAGATGGGGCTGCTTTCGCACTAAGTTATGATTTGAACAATAAGAACTTAATAGGATTGAGTGGTGACTTTTTCATACACAGAGGGAAGACACCATATATACCAGACCAAGCCCGTGATATTTATTTTTTTGCAAAGCTGGAATTCGGTAAGCCAACAATCAATTTTATAAAAGTGACTGATTACCAGCCTGAATATACAGACGTATCACTACCAGAACCCAGCGCCGGAACAGCTCAGCCTGAAAGTCAGACTGACAATTTATCGTTGGTCCTGACAGAAACCAAACCCATGGTATTTATGGATACTGTTTCAGAAAACCCAGTTTATATACCTACAAACCAAAGTTTACCTGTAAAATGTGAGCTTTCATCTGCAACAGTTGTTTTAGCTCAAATCAAGATAGGAGATGATACCAGTGCAACCGCTTTTGATAATACTAACCGACTTCTGGTGACAGTGTCTTCATCAGATAATCCCAGAACAGCAAGAATTGTTGATTTTCTTCCATTATTGCACGCAGGCATGGCAGAAAACACTTTCTATCTATCACTTATGCCCACTGACAATTCATCGGTATTACAGACATTACCTGTTCTTCCTTCCAGTGAATTAGTGCTTCAGCCAGTCTTTATAAAAACCAATAAGGTTTATTCCCCTGTATTAATAATTCCTCCATTAATGCAGCAAAGTCTATATTCCATTACCCTCGACTCTCCTATGCAAGAACAAAGTCTTACCAAAGTACAAAGAATCAGCCTAAATACAGGGAATGATGTGCTACGTTGCTTGATTACGGAAAGTAGTTTGGAAAAAACATTGATTTTAATCATCAAGGCAAACAACCGGATTAATGGAAAAATGTATACCTCTGTTAATCAAGCTCTGCAAATTAAACTCCGCGGAGCACTATTGGATGATGGTTCAATTTCCTCTTGTTTTGATGGTGCTATTGTCTTAAATGGAAAGTCACTAACTGTTGGTGATTTGACGGACTTGGCGGCTAATGCAATAAAAAGACGTGTCTAATATTAAAAATAAGTAGTTAACCAAATGAAATCATAGGCTCAGTTCAGGTTAAGTGTTGGTACACTCCACAAAGCCAGTAACGCCGAGAGATTCTCGTAATTATTGAGTCCCTCGCTACAGCAAGCTTTCAGCGACTTGTGGTAAAACACCAACACTTATCTGGAACTGAGCCGAAATCATATATTTCTGACCGACTTGCTCAAACACTCGTATAACTTCGGCTTCAAATGCCTTAAAGTCCATGACGTCAAAGAGATTCAGCCATTCATACTTTACTATTTGCCATAACTTTTCTACCAGATTGAGTTCTGGCAAAGACTCCTGAGGCAGAAGTGGTCCTTGCTGATAAAGGCTACGATCGGCAGGCTGTGCGTTATCAGGTAGTAAAGCAAGGCGGAAAGCCAGTGATTCCGGGAAGAAAGTATTAAGTGGTTGTTAGCAGTGAGATTGACTGGCATTTATAATAATATCGGCATTGGGTTGAAAATGCCTTTTCACGTTTGCAGCATTTCAGAGGCATTCTACCCGCTTTGATAAGCCTGGGCGCAACTTTGGTAGCGCAGTGGCGTTGGCCTGCGCATATATTTGGTTACCGATGTGAAACGTCAACAACCCCTGGCTTTCGTAGCAAATATTACTGCAGGATCATATCCTGATGGAGAATGCCGTCTTCATCATAAGGCTTTCCCATCCTTTGAAAGCCCAGGCTCTGATAAAAGTTCACCAGATAAACCTGAGCCGATACCAACACCGCTTTATCTGGCCACTGCTGGCGACAGGTTGCAATAGCCTCCGTCATAATTACTCTGGCATACCCATGCCCCCGACTGCCTGAACCGACAGCGACACGGCCAATCGCCGAACCCTGCTCGAAAGATACCCCCGGGGCGAGACAACGGGCATAAGCAGCCAATTTGCTCTCCACCTGCAGATGAAGATGGCGGGTAGACGGCAGAGTATCTTTATTATCCAGTTCAGGGTAAGGACACACCTGCTCAACCACAAAGACATCTACTCGCAGCTTTAGCAGCTGATAGAGCAAATGGACATCCAACTGGTCAAATGAGTGATTTAATACTGCCATTTACTCTTACCCTTTTTTGAGGCTTTATCGCACCAGCACTGTCGAAGCCGGTTCAATAATCCGGTTAAAAGGCGGTAACGAGTTCATAATCATCTGTCCATAACGGGCAGTGACCAGTCGCCGATCCATAATAGTAATTCGTCCACGATCCTGTTCTGTTCGCAACAAACGACCACTGGCCTGAATCAGGCGAATAGCAGCATCCGGTACGGTTATTTCCATAAACGGATTACGACCCTGAGCTTCCAGCCACTCAGACAGAGCCGCTTCCACCGGATCATCCGGTACAGCAAAAGGAATCTTGGCGATAATCACGTGTTCGCAATAGTGCCCTGGTAAATCAATCCCTTCCGCAAGACTGGCCAGACCAAACAGAATACTCACGTTGCCATCATCAATCTGCTGACGATGCTTCTTCAGTAATTCCTGTCGAGAGTAATCGTCTTGCAGGAGTATTTTTTCCTGCCACTCCTTCCCCAGACCAAAATGCACATCCTTCATCTGCCGACGGGAAGAAAACAGCACCAGCATCCCTTTTGGACGCTCATCTCCCGAGAGCAAATCAGGCAGAAGTTCAATGATCTCTCCGGTATGTTCTTCTGCATTTCGAGGGTCTGATGCCATGGCAGGAATAACCAGAGAAGCCGCCTCATTATGCAGAAAAGGACTCGGTACCACGATACAACGGGACTCAGCAGGAACTCCGGAACGCATTCGGAAACGACCAAAACTGCCCAGCGCCGCCAACGTCGCCGAAGTAACAATGGTGGCATGGGCTGGATTCCAGAGCGTCTGCCAGAGTGTCATGGATGACATAATCGGGCTGCTGAACACCTCCAGTTCTTCCCCAAAAGAACCTTCACTCCATTTCACCCAGCGGGCACAGGGAGGCTCCCCTTCCGGATCTTTCATGGTATAGGTGAGCCAGAGCTGAAAATGGCTTTCCATACGGGACTGCATACCACCAATTTCAGGGTACAGCTGCTCAGCCTGCCAGCGATCAATGCCAGGAACATCCCCATCCATTGCATCGTCGAGCGTTTTTGCCACTTTTTCCAGCAGCCCACTGCATTTACTGAACCCTGCCTTTAATCGTTCAGCCTGCTGACGCAGTGGCTCAGGCACAACCCCTTCCGGGAAACGGTAAAAAGCCACCTGACTTTCACCCTGAGGGGTGAAATGAGTCTTTGGCTCAAACTGAGCGATACTGTGCAACATCTCACGGGTATGGCCAAGGGCATTAACCAGGGCATCAAACTCTGGCTGAATTCGCTCCAGTAGTTCTCCCAGCTCACCAGGCAGTGCCTGCTGGATCAGCACTTTCTGAAGATGACGTCCTGCTTTCTCGAGCCAGCTGGCTGTTCCCTTGACCCGTGACTGACAGGTAAAGTGGTCAATAGCTTTGTCTGGTAAATGGTGGCCTTCATCAAAAACATAGATAGCATCTTTGGGTTCAGGAAGAATGGCTCCACCGCCCAGGGCAAGATCCGCCAGGACGAGGTCGTGGTTGGCCACCACAACATCGGCGTGCTCGAAATCACCGCGCGCCTTATAGAATGGACACTGTCGAAAATAGCCGCAGCGACGTCCGCTGCACTGGGCATGATCAGTAGTAATGGTGCGCCACTGTTGATCTTCCAGGGCATCAGGCCAACTGTCCCTGTCCCCTTCCCATTTGGAAGCAGCAAAGGCTTCCAACATACTCTGGTAAAGCGCCAGCGAGGATTGATCGTTTTCCAGAGTAAAGCCGTCGTAGGCAAACATATCCATCAGAGAAGCCGTCGCTTCCTCTTCCTGCAGCAATCGATCCAGCTTACTGAGGCAAGCGTAGCGCCCACGACCTTTTGCCAGTGTATAAGAGAACTTTAATCCGGTTTTCAGAATAATATCCGGCAGGTCTTTATTGATGACCTGCTCCTGGAGTGTCACGGTGGCAGTGGCAATCACCAGGCGTTTTTTCGCGGCCTGGGCCATTACCACCGAAGGCAGGACATAGCCGACCGTTTTACCGGTGCCCGTACCTGCCTCTATAACGGTCACCGAAGGATCTGAAATTCTGCGCCCCTCACTGTCGGTTCTGATATCACCAAGTGCCCGGGCAATTTCGGCAATCATCTGCTTCTGCCCCGGCCGGGCCTTTAGCTTCTTACTTTCCAGAAAAGCACTGTAAGCCTTCTGGATTGCTCTTTTCTGGGGTTCATCAAGCACAATGCCAATCGCTCCTGGGAGTTACGGTATCATCAGTAACTCAAAATTAGACGTTATGATTGGATTGTATCGAATTTGGTCAGGCTTCACAGCGGTAGATGCCACTAGGAGCCTGTCGGACTTAACCGACCGTTGCGAAAAAAGTCCGACAGGCTCCTAGCCGTTAACAAAGCTGTCCCACTGGAGCTCCACAAGCCCCTGTCCTTCACCAGAAGGACTGCCGACCCGAAGCGTCAAAGTACGATCAGGAAAAGTATCCTGATAGCAGGAAAAGATATCCATTAGCTCTCTGCAGGTTGCAGGCAGAAAACCTTCAATAAAACCAAGCCCCTCTATCATCAGGCATTTAGGCATATTGGAGAGGCGATCATCCATCATTGCCTGATTTATTGCCGTCAAACTTGTTCCGGAATACTCTATGCCCAATTGTTTTTTCAGACAGGAGATCAACATGGAAACAGTGGAAGCTCCAGACAGATCCAGTAACAGACATTCACGGCGACGAGACTCAGGAGCTGGCAGCGAATTGGCCAAGGCAATCTCACCACGGTCTATCAGAAATTGTGTCATGACATTTAGATAAGCAACTTCACTCACTGCAAGAAACTCACCCTGATGCCAATGATGAACAGCAACCTGTCCTGGTAATAATCCTGGGTAAATGTCGGAACCTGGATAGCGTACACCACAGTTTCCTTCATCATTAACAAAACCAATTTGCTGTGAGGCAAAGGCTACAAGATGCTGCTCTACTGGCCAGCTCTGCTGAAGTGTCCAATACAGCAAGTCATCAATTTCATCCGCGCTGATTTCCATTAATTTCTAACTGACATCCATTGACTATTTTATAAGTAAGTATATTTACGTAGCGAGAGTAAATACATTTTCACTACTGGTAAATTGATACAGATCAAGAAATAGAAATTATTTTTATAGCCCTTGGGGCATTAGGCTCTGTTGACATAATCATCGCAACCACAGCATTAGAGCCGCCAAAGCCAGCATTCCCATGTAATTGACGGCTTTCTTCTCAAATCGGGTT
>OODV01000609.1 GCA_900299555.1 uncultured Endozoicomonas sp. | reverse complement strand
CATTGATCAGGTAGTCCTTGATCAACCGCTTCATTTTCATAGCGGCTTCGTTGGCGCGTTCCAGTGCTTCGGCCATCAGCGCCCGCTCCATCTCATCGTTTCGTTCCTGGATGAGTTGGTTACGGGTATGGGGATCAAGTCGATAGGGGAGCAGTTCCTGAATGGCCATCATGCGGATCTGTCGTTTAATCGACGCAGGAATGTCAGCCATCGGGCTTGGCACAATATCCCAAAAGGAATCCACATTCTGAAACAGCAGATCCACCAATCGTGAATAAGCGGCATTGACCTTGGTGGCGGTGATCTTGATAAACACCCGGCTTAACGCCTGCTGTTCTTCCATCACCTTTTCCTGTTCGGGACCGTACTCACCCTTTACCGCACGGAGCGCTTCCAGCCACTCGTCTTCCACTTCCCGGCGAGCTTCCCGATAGCCTTGCCAGCGGCTGTAGAGATCTGAAGCAAAGGCATCACGAACAGCTTGTTCACGACGTTCTTTGTCCAGAGAAGAGTTCATCTCAGCTTGAGTCACCTCATCCGGGGTAGCGACCATTACCAGTCCGTGTTCCATCACTTGACCTTCTTGCCTCTGCGTCGCTGCCATTCAAGGCGATGTCCGGCCATAATGGCTGGCCAGCTCCCTACCATCTGCTGGGTAAAAAGAATGATTGTCCGTTCCATCAGTAAGCCGATTTCCCTGGTGAGCGATATTTCAGCTCATTGATATTGATCTTCCTGCGGGGCAGCTTTAGCACCATCTGCTGGGCGATGGCATAGCTGACCACTCGATCATCAAAACAACCTTCCTGAGCATTGGTGGCGCCGTTATCTTCAATGACGTAGGTCTGGCACTCCTTTACCGTCTCTACATTGCAGATACCCGCATCGCCATCCCTGAGCAATGCCGCCAGATGGTCAATCATCAGTGGTTTTGATTTTGTGGTGGTGAGCCAACCAATCCGCTTGGTGCGTTTCTGGGTCCGCTGATCCACGGTAGTTTCCATATAGAGATTGGGGTATTTCAGGTCTTTCAGCTTGGTGATGGTGGTCAGACCGTGGTTGTTTCTTTCCACACCAATCAGGGCATTGTTGTAGTAACGCCCCAAGTGGTTCAACATCTTGCCCAGGTCATCCGGTGCCACATGGCCAGACCAGTGGGCAACCTGATAACCGGAACGATCCAATACGTCGATGGATGAAAAATCACCATGCTTGTGTTTGTCATTGATCGGGGCTAACCCTTCGGCTACATCACAGCCAATCACATACTGCTGGGCACCATCCGGTGGATACCAGATTTTTAACAGTCCCGGTTTCTTCCGGTTCAAGCCATTGGGTGATAACTCGCACTGCCACTTGGGCGAATAGCACTCCAGCTTCGCCGCTTCGGTATGTTTGGGATCAAAGACAGGCCGCCCAGAAAACAGAAAAGCTTCCTGAATATTGCAGGGGTATTCCTGCTTAAATTTATCTTCAGACTTCAGCTCATAGATTTTCTGGCGACGCCACTGCAGCTGCTCATCATCCAGTTCATACTGTTGTTTCAGGTATCGTTCGTCGGCATCTGTCGTGAAGTCGGCGGGGACTTTGCTGCGGTACTCGTCCTGCCAGAACCAAGGTATAAACACCAGTTCAAAATCACCGCGCCCAGCATCAGCGTCCATAACATAATCATAAAACACACCACCAACGCCGTTAGCAGTGCTCTCCAGAATGACCTCAGTATTTTTCTCATTGGGTACTGCCTGTAAAACTCCCGCCAGGTGTTCATCCGCATTGGGCCAGAATGCCACTTCTGATCCATGAAACAGTTGTGCCGTGGATGATCGACCTGCTCCTTTATTGCCAGCGGTGCCCACCCGATACCCGGAATCGTGGTAAAACTCCAACAGTTTGGAGCTTTTATTTTTCAGTTCCCTCTGGGTAAACGGTGGCTGATTGTCGTGATACCGCTGCACCATATCAAACAGATTGGCGGTGGCATCCGCTTCATGGGTCAGGATATAAGCCCGCAACCCCTTGCGATTGCTCACCAGCCAGTAAAAGCGGCCTTCAGTATAGGTGGAGCAGCCCTGTTGTCTGCCCTTAAGCACCACAATTCTAACTTTGCCGGTGCGCTGTCGCTGGTCTTCGATCCGGCTGTCCAGGTAAAGTTGGGCTTTGTTGAGTTGGAAGGAAATGACTTTGGCGCTTTTGGTGCGGATTTTCAGGCATTTGCGAGCATAGAACGTAAACTCGGTCAGCAGCCGCTCCCTGGCAGGCTTTTTACCGAGTGCTACCCGTCCTTTTCTTCCAGCCATTCGTCCAGCGTCGGTATCTTTTCCGCTACCACGGTCT
>OODV01000011.1 GCA_900299555.1 uncultured Endozoicomonas sp. | reverse complement strand
CTTCATTTACAGGATATTGCAACTTCGGATCGAAGAACCTTTGCAGGATTTAGGTCTCTGATTATTGCTGGTTTGTTCGACCCAGTGAGCGCCGTCGATGAGAAACTCAAGAAACTTTGGCTTTGCTTTCCCTTTTTGCACGAAGCCCTCGTTCAAAAGGGCCTGGGCAATGGGAATGGCTTCATCTGGCCGGAACTTCATGACTCGCTACCTTGTGGCAGTCTGCCTTTCACACCAGAGAAAATAACATGCTCATAAGGTTCCATCAGGCGCACCATTCGATAGGTCACGCCGTTTTTAGGTAGCACATTATCAGGCGCACCAACCAGCAGCTGCAGGGACTGATGGTCACAGAGCTCTTCCAGAGTGGCCAGCGCTCTGGCATCCAGACGTGCCGCTTCATCCAGAAACAGTAGACGACTGGCAGCATGTCCTTTGCCATCGCGGTTATTCGTAGCGACTTCCCATGAATGCAGTACCATTGTGAGAATAGCGAGGCCGGTGCCAATAGCTTCACCTGTGGATAAATTTGTCGGGTTAGCAGGCTCATACTGATTGCTTCCAGCCCGTTGAATCAGAATATTCAGGCGGATATATTCGCGATAATCCAGCAGTTTATCGCCAACGATGGTTCCCCCGGTCTCCTTTTTAAAGAGGTATTCCAAAGCCGCTTCCACAGTAATGTCCGGTTTCCGGAATAGGTCAGCGTAAAATTCCTGCTGCAGAGCATCCAGTATTTTCTGGAAACTGTCGATCACTTCCAGCTCAATTTTGATCGCCCGAATGGTGCCAAAATGCACACTGGATAGTGCCGCATTCAACTGATGAATCTGCTTGCGCTCTTTGTTGATCTTGCGCTGAATGTTCTGTCCGAGGCTGTCTGATTCAGCAAGGAAACGCTGCTCGGCATCCTTTAACAGGGTTTCCAGGCGGGTGAGGTGCTCTTCCAGTCGTTCCAGGTTTTGTCTCGGATCATCCGATTGATACAGCGTTTTATCCATGCGCTGGGCCAGATGATGCTGGGCGTCAATAAAACACTGGAACAGGCCCGGCAGGTCGGAGCTGCTACTTTTCTCAACTTGCTGAAACAGGGCGCTCTGTTCTGACTCCAGAACTTTCGCCAAAGCAATGCGTGCCGAAGCCATGCCATTACGCAGAGTCTCATCATCCTGATTGAGCAGGTGGTGAATATGCAGCCGTTGCTGTTGCCCTGACAATTTGGCCTGTTCCACGATCAGCTCATGGTTACGGGTGGCTTGCTGTACTTTAGGCTCAAGCTGATGAATATCAGCAATGGTGTTACTGAGCTGTTCCTCAATTTTATCCCGGTCTGCTTTAGCAGAGACCTTATTTTCACTTTGCTGTTTGATTTCCTGACTGAGCCCGGCTTTTTCTGATCTGACGGCGGTTAATTGTGCTGCACACTCTTCTTTCAGGCCGGTTTTCCACGTCAGCGGAATATCATTAATTTGTCGTTTGAACTCTGATTGTTGAGCCAGGTTCTGTTCCAGCAGGGTAGTAATGGAGTTTATATTCAGCCCGAGCTGGTTACATTGTTGTCCCAGTTGTTTTACCTGCTGATTTTGTCGTTGCTCGGTCTGCTTTTTCGTCTGGTACTCACCCCGCAGCTGCTTTTGCAGGCTCTCGGTCTCTTCCTGACGGGTAACAGACTCTGCAAAGCGAAGATTTGGGGCTTGTGTTGTAGCGGCACTCAGCAGGTCTTTCTGCTGGCTGTACAGACTTAGCTGTTGTTTCAGTTGTGCCAGCTCTGCCCGCAGGGCATCTAGATTCTCGATGGGCGGTTGCTCGATATAGAACCGATGGTCGTTCAACTTCTGAATGGTTTGTTGATGTTTATCTAACCAGCCTTTGGCCTGATTGGCTTCTTGCAGTTGATCCCTGATTTCAGCTAATGACTCGCGATCCGGATCTTCGTTCAACAGCCAGGCACTGGTTTGCCATTGCTCAAGGCAGCGGATAACGCCATTGAGTATGTTGAGTTGTTGACTGGTGTCATTCAGTTCAGTATTCAGTGATTCTGCCTGGAGTTCGAGCTCTTCAAGTTTTGCCGCATATTCTTCAATGGGTGGCTCCTGGACTCCCAGCCATTGGCTTCTGGCGGAGATTTGATCCAGGTATTGCTGGCACTTTTCCAGTTGTCGTTTATCGATGGCCAGTTCCTGCAGCTGATCCAGCAGACGCTCTTCCAACTCCCGAAGGCGGGCCTGTTCTTTTTCCCGTGCCAGTCGGCCAATGGTTGGAAACTCAGGCTCTCTGCTTAAACGAGCAACATTGCTGGCAATTTCTACCAGTACACTGCCGTCTTCTTTCTGATCAAAGGGCGTATGGAGGTATTCTTCTTCCGAGAAAGACTCTCCAGGCTTGCCGCAGAGGAGCCAGACATGATCCGGGCGATCGCTTTCTTCCCGAATGATATTGGCTGCCTTACTGATATCCCGTACCTGGATTGCATGACGCAGGGGGCCGAATTTTGCTTCCAGCCAGGCTGCTTCTTCCAGGGAAATATCATCGTTATCAAAGTAATCACTGATCACTACACCGCCGGTGATATCCGCCAGCTTCTGCAGTTGCTGAAGCTCTTTAGAGGCTTTGATTTCCAGCTGTGCCATGCGGGCACGCAGTTCATCCAGCTGCTTGCCAAGCTGGGCATTGGCCTGCAGGTTTTCCTGCTGGCCCTGGCTTACCTTTTGGCGCAGGGCAGCAAAATCATCTTGATTGCTCAGCGGGGCGTCGGGACGAATGGCTTGAATATCCTGGCTTAACTTGCGGGCATCCTGCCACAGGATATGATCCTGTCGAGCCTGAGTAAGGCTGGCTTTAACCTGATCCTGAGTTCGATGGGTCTGCTGGATTTGCCCTCTGAGTGTTTCCAGCTTTTGCTGCTGGTATTGCTGTTCGTGACCGGCAGTGCGCAGGCTGGTGTTCCAGCTGGCTTCATCCTGAAGGTTATGATGCCAGCTTTCCGGAAGCGTGGTGATGGCCTGCTGCAGCTTCTTAAGCTGTTCTTCTTCTTTCTGACGTTGTTGTTGGCGCTGTATTAACACCGGTATCTGAGTAGCCAGTGTTGTTTGCTGCTGCTGGTGATGTCGCCAGTGGTCACTGCGGCTGGCGGCCTGGTTCAGGGGAATCTCATGATCGCCAAGTGTTGTCAGCAGGCTCAGGGTCGCATTGAAATGGCCTCGAATGGCTTCTGCCTGTTCCAATAGCGGTAGCTGACGGTAATAACGTTTGGAAGTGGTGCTGTGATCCTGTAGCAATGTGCCCATCAAAGAACTGAGCTTATCGGCTGTCAGATCCGGTTGATCGAAGCTTTCACGCACTTCATTCAGGGCTCTCAGAGCGGCCTGATACAGACCTGCCTTGCGAGCCTCTTCAGAATAGGCCTGTTCAACACTGGCCAGTTGATCCATCAGCTGTACCACGTCTGCCTGTAAGCGCTCAAGGCCAGCAGATTCTTCCTGATGCTGAAGATCCAGCAAGCTTTTTTGTTCGTTCAGCTCTTCCAACTGCTGGCTGTGATTGCTTTGCTCGTTTTCCAGCCTTCCCAGATCGGTGGTGAGTCGCTCCAGGTCTTTGGCATGATCAAGACGATCACTGGCGTCCTCTTCACGACTTGCCAGCTCGGCCTCAAGAGCGTCAAGTGTCAGCAGACGAGCGTCGATAGCTGACAATTGCTGTCGTTTAGTTTCCAGTTGGAGCTCAGCCTGGCGCTCCTGTTGCTGTTTGTCTTTCAATTCCTGTTGCAGTTTGATCTTTTGCTTTTCTGCCCAGGCCAGTACATGCTCTCCAAGGGCATAACTGGACTCCAGAATCTCCCGGATCACCTTGCGGTCACTGCGGGTGCTTTCGATTTTTCTACGGGTACTCTGGGTCTCCTGCAGTGCACTCTGCATGGAACCAATAGACTGGCGCACCTGATCATCCGCGGGGAGCAGGTAATCCCTCAGCCCTTTTTGCAGTTCTGATGAAAGGCCACCATACAGACTGGTTTCCAGCATACGATAGTAACGCTGACGATCCTGGCTGTTTTCCATGCGTCTTGGAATAATGCGTTGTTCAAACTGCCAGTTCATATATTGAGCGGTCGTATTGAAGGTCAGTAGTTCGCCGCCCATCAGGGTGATCTGGTTTCTCAGGGCTTTGCCATCCAGAGGCTCATAGCGATTGTCTTCAGCGGGCAGTGGTTTCATCACCAGGTCACGTACGGGTACACTGGCTTCAATACCGGTAATGGCGAAGAGCTTTAATTCCACTTTGGGCTGTGTTAGACGACGAATTCTAACGCCAGCTATCACTCGTCTTCCGTCGTGCAGTTCGTAATCTACCAGGCTGTAACAGGTGCCGGCACCGATACGTCCCCAGATACCATTATCACTGCGATCCTGACCACTGTCGGAATTGTTGCGCAGGCGGATAAGGCGGTTGTCAGGCACACGGTTAATCAGTAACGCCCCCATGATGGTGGTTTTACCGGCACCGTTATGTCCAATCAGGTTGCTCATCAACGGATGCATTTCCAGTGTCTTGAAGAAGATACCCCGGAAGTTGACCATGGTCAGGCTGCGGATCTGGGTTCTTTTCTGGCTCATGCTTCCTGCTCTTCTTCAATGGCTTGCTCAACCATGACAGTGACGTTTTCGTTACTGGCCTTTTCTTCTGATTCGGTGCAGTCAGGCTTCAGGCTTTCATCATCTTCATCAAGACTTATATAACCGTCGCGAACCAGTTGCTCCATGGCTGCCCTGGTACCTTCTGTTGTGGATGCCGTAGAACGGACTGGGTCAATAAATCGCATCAATGGTGCCTGGGTTTGCAGTCGATTGGCCTGGTTGCCCTCCAGCCGAACCATGCCCAGCCTTGCCAGCTGTCGGATGGAGCGTCGTAAAGTTTCCATGGCTTTGTCACGGTCTGCCTGGGTTTCAATCTTTTTACGTTCCAGTAGCTGGCAGAGATAGTCATTCTCTAATAGCAGGCGCAGCCGTTCATACACTGCATCGGTGGATATCCAGCCACTGCCTTCCAGTTGTTCCGGGTCAAGGTGGAACATGGCCAGCACCTGACCTGCTATCATGGTCAGTTCATCGAGTTTTCTGGAGCGGATCAGACTTTTGCCGCTAGTTCCGGGGCGAAGGTAATAGTATGCCTCCGGTGCCTGAACCAGATCGCTGCCAAAGCGCAGGTAGTACTCAACCAGCAGGGGGAAACCATCCTGGATGATATTGAATAATCTGTGATAGCGAGCATCGATATGTTCACCCCGACGCAGCCGGGTATCCAGTTCCGGAAAGCATTCATCATTGATCAGATCAGCGATCTGCTGGTAGGGGTTATCCGTCAACAAGCTTTTTCTCTCTTTCTCGCTGTGGTGAGTTGGGTGTTAGGCTCAGGCGTTCCGCATAAAATTCGGAAATAATGAGGTGCCACTGGCTATCCGCGATGTGCTGCTGGGATTGATGGTGACCCATTTCGGTCAGTGCACTGAACAGCCAGCCAGCCACCATATGCAGTTTTTCCATGGGCCATTGGCTGGCCAGTTGTTCCAGCGCATGCTCGTAGGATGGCAGGCATCCAGACTGTTTTTGCTGATCAATCAGCCATTCCTTAACCTGCTGTTTTAATGCATCAAAGTCTTCAATCGAGGCGGGGTCGCCTTCATCATGAATCACTCGCGCCAGACTTTCTTTTGGCTGAGGTGGCTCAATATCCCGTAACCGGGTTAATGGTTCTTCATGGGTGTAGCGCAGATACCAGGGCATCTCCTGATAGTTCCGAACACCTTCCCGTACCCGCTCCATCAAAGCCTTACGTTCATCCATTGTCACAAACTGGCGCAGGTATTGATGAACACGGTGATGGAATCCTTCCCAGTGGTTCATGCGTTCACCGCTCCAGTGTTCAATCCGGTCAAGGTGCTGCTCCAGCCGCAGAACGCTATTGATGGCATCGCTCCGCTGTGACTGTTCGCAGGAGCGGGATATGGCCTCCAGCAGTGAGCGGAGTTCATGGCAGGAAGCTAACAGCAGTCGTTGCAGGTCCTGAAGGTGTGATTGGGTGCTGGTTAATAACTGCTCACACTGGCTGATGCTGTTTTGCCAGTCCTGTTTCAGTAGTTCCACCACTTCTTTACGAGTATTGATGGCTTCCTGATCCAGCTGTCGCTGACGATGGTCAATAGAGGTGACCAGCTGGTTGACCGTAATATTCAGCGGTGATTCGACCTGATGCTTCCAGAAAGGTTCGTTGCCTCCCTGCTCTGCAGAGTCCCGGATCTCCCTGAGATGGCTGGCAACAGTCATAAAGAGCGTGCTTAACGCTTCCCGGGAGGCCTCCATACCAACACAGACGGAGTCAACAATCTGTTCAGACAGTGGTGTCATCAGATAAGCGTGGTTTCGCTGATCTCCCCCCTCCAGACAGATCAGCAGATGTTGTTGAAGGAGACGTCGTATCACATCATTACAGCGTTTTGATGAATCATCGCTGTTATCATCCAGCCTCGCTTTTTCCACACCCTGGAAAACCACATGTAGTTCTTCTTCGCTGAACTCCGGTTGTGATTCCGTTTCTTTCCAATAGCGCAGTGCTGCCAGATAGGCAAGATCAGCGGGTTGCAGTTTAAGGCTGATACCCTGAGTCAGAATCGTGCTGATCAGTGACGGGATATTTTTTGATGCTGGCAATCATTACTCCATCAATCATAAGGTGCTGTATCAGGGGAAGGGGAGGCAAAACCCTGTAAGGCTAAGCGTTTAGGCCAGATTTATTATGAAAAAAACTAACAATAGCGTAAAGCAATAAACTTGCTATTGGCTGGAAAGTCTTCTGATTACCCAATGGAAGGTAATAGGTGTACCGATAAGTTCATTGAAGAACAGATCTGATGGATCTCTGCAGGGTAATGGATGAAATGATGCATCAGTATGCAGTTTTAGCAGGATTCCCCTCGTTCCCACAGAGGAGCATAGGTGCAAGATTCAGAATTTTTACATCTTCCCATCGCATTCCGGCATTTTCAGCTTCCTGATCGAGTCTGTCTTGGTTTGGGTCTTTTTGATCAACTGGGTCTGGCTCAGTCCACCGTATCTGAACATCTCCGGATATGGACAAATGGAAGGAGCCCCCACAGTATTACCGCACTCGGAGGGATGGTTGGTTCATCAAATTTCTTTGAGCTGGCAGTTGCTGTCGCCATCAGTTTGTTTGGTCTGAATTTCGGAGCAGAATTAACGACAATGGTCGGTTTATTGGTTAAAGTGCCGGTCATGCTGGTGCTGGTGGCTTATGCTAATAAAACGCGTAATAAGTTCCCGCTTGCTCACATATTTAATTGAGCGCGAGGTCTAATCCTTTCCTTTCTTAAGCCATCTGATCACAGTTATTTATGAGGTATTTATTTCAGTTTTTGCAAACTTCGGTAAGCTGCCCTACTTTGTCGAATGTTATATTTCATAACTTTGGGTAAGCAACCATGATTTGCAAAAAAAGTTGTAATATTAACAGACTCAATTTTTTATCCTCTTTATACAAATTTTTTATATCAATACTGTGCCTCTTATCAGTATCTCTTACGGCAAATGCTATATATGATAATTTTGAGAATCCTGAGTTGGAAATGATCAGGGGTAAATCGTTGTTTAATTCGACCACAGCAGATTATTTACCTTCAGGAGAACTGCTAAGGTTAAGACTTTCAAAGCTGGATAATCACCTGACGACCCAACTTTATGATATAAAAAATCCAGCATTGAGTGCTTTGTATAAATCGCTCTTTGGAGAAAATAGTAAATATGGAATGAAAAAGCCTGAGTCCCTGGTAGATCTCATTGCACAGGAGGCCAGTGCAGACTATGGAATACCTATTGACCAAGTATCATATATCTTTGAGCAACTGCTTGTTTATTTGGCACCATACATAAAACCTTCTGTTGAGGATTATGTGGAAACAGAACTTACGTCTAGTCTGCGTATTAAACAATATCATGATCGTATAAATGATCGAATTGAGGACGAAAGGATAGCCACTCTCAATACAGATCTTGATTTACCACTAGCTATTATCTCACCTGAGTCTGTATCTCATCTCTTAAAAGGACCGACAGAAGTTTTCTTTGTTAAGCAAGCACGATCCAGAACAATGCACTTCAGCAAAGAAAGTTTTGACGGATTTGCCCAACTCGCAATCATACTCTTGACGGATTATCTTAACAGTTATAAAAAACATCTGGAAAATATCTCACCGTCAGGTAACAAATGGCTGGAATATGGAAATGCCTCTTCCAACCTTTATACTATCATGTCTCATTACCGACTTTTTTTCAGAGACTTGATACCATACCTCCCTGCGGAACTGGCTAATTCTGAACAGCTCACTCAATTCTCAGCCTTACTGAAAAAAGATATTGTTTTCAAAAAAAGCAGTAAGTATCCCGACTTCGAAGCAGATCATGCTTTGTATGAATCATCTATCAAATACCTAATGCAAATAGGAGATTTATTCCATATTTCACCAACTGCATTTTCTCACCTTACACAAACCAGCTTCGATCCTGAGGCATGCTATGGCTGTGATACTATTGATGATTATCTAGGCTATCAACGATCAGCACAGGTAGAACATGAAGAAAAGTTAAATAATGCCATCAAAAGAGCCTTTGAACAGAAGCGGATGCATGATTTTGGTGCCATGAGAATGATCTTTAACCGAATGAAAGCACATACCGTTTATGAAATGAATCAACTCAAATCTGAATGGGATGGAATTGGTGATGAAATCGACTACATGCAAAAGGTTATTGCTCAAATGCTAGGTAGGCTGGAGAAAATGAAGCCTGTTATAGAAAACCTGAATGTCAGAGTAAACCGTGTACATGACAAACATGAGGAAACAGAGGAGTGCCTTGACAGCATGGAAAGTAAGCAGATATAGAAAGAACTAATCCTCAATGTTGAGGGCTCCTATATGGTTCCCATACTCAGATGTGGGAACCATATACTCCCTTTACTCCTGCCTGAAAGTCTTAAATTTCCTCTCGAAATAGAAAATTAAATTAATGAGCCCTGAGCCGGAAACCAATTACGCGTTTTATTGGCACAGGTCACCAGCGTCAACAGCAAGCTCTCGGAATTGAGAACTTGTATTATATTTCTGTATTTTTAGAATAATAGTTGTTTTTTATTTTTCATCTAACTATGATGCGATCCATAAGCAGAATGAATAGACCGTAAGTAGGAATATCGTTCAGATCATGAGTTCTGAATCGTGCTATCGGTCGAGGTATTTTATTGATTTTTATTTCTATTTTTCTGGAATTATTGATATTAGTATGCAGCAGCAGATAACCGATTTTATCGGTCCGGTTATAAAGCCGGCACTGGAATCCAGCATTGGTTCTGATATTGCCCAGAATCTGGTGGATGCACTGGGTACCTTTATTTTTCTGGCGGGCAACTGACCATTCTGTTCCTGATTGTCAGCTTTATTATCGGCATGATCCTGGAGTATATGCCAGCGGAAAAAATTCAGAAGATACTGGGTTCCAAGGGTGGTAAAGGCTACGTTTCAGCTGGTCTTCTGGGTGCGCTGACACCATTTTGCAGCTGTTCTACCATTCCGATGCTGACCGGTCTTCTTAAAGCCCGGGCAGGGTTTGGTCCGACGATCACGTTCCTGTTTACCTCGCCACTGATGAACCCGATTATTATGGGTCTGTTGCTGGCAACCTTTGGTATGAAGGTGACGGTCATATACTTCGCTATTGCGCTGACTGTTTCTGTTGCCGATGGTTACATTCTGGAGAAATTGGGCTTTGAGCGTTACGTTCGCAAAGATGTGATATACAGTGAAACTGAAGCAGGCAGTTGCTGTGACAGTAAGCCTGCACCAAAGGCCAGCTGTTGCGATGCTAGGCCTGTAGTAGAAGCCCCGTCTTCTGAAAAAAACAGCAGCTGTTGTGACAGCAAACCTAAGAGTAATGATCGCTGGGGCCGAATCTGGGATGAAACCTGGAGCCAGTTCAAGAAGATCTTCCCGATTCTGATGCTGGGTGTTGGTATTGGTGCCTTTACTTATGGATTCATTCCTGCGGACTTTATTGCCCAGTACGCAGGCCCGGATAATCCATTGGCAATTCCGTTTGCAGCGATTATTGGTGTACCCCTGTATATTCGAGCTGAAGCGGTTATTCCCCTGGCTGCTGCTCTAGCTGCCAAAGGTATGGGAATGGGCGCCCTGATGGCGTTGATTATTGGTAGTGCCGGTGCCAGCCTGACGGAGGTGATTCTGCTGAAGAGTCTGTTCCGTAACCCTATGATTGTTGCCTTCCTGGTGGTGATTTTCACCATGGCAATCTCTGCGGGGCTGGTCATGACCTTTATCTAGACCTGCGGGTTCTTTTCAGGGAGCCTGCCGTTGGCAGTGAAGGCAAAAGGATTATTACTGGGAGCAACCTTCGAAATCATTATTGAAAAGGCCACTAACCTGAGGGGTATAAGGTGTTTTGGGGTTCATGATGCATCTTACGATGGTCCGCTGGTCAGGAGTGACGAGGCTGAAAATTGAATCTCAATCTGACACCCTCCTGACTTCCGTCCAGGTACCTGATGCTCAACTGACAAGCCCATAGAACCTGAAGATATAATAGAGTTGCTTTTTGCACATTGATTGAAGCTATTTTAAAAATCTTCTATCGCTTTAGGTGATGATCCGGCAAATACTTGTGAAAGACTGATTGTAGAAAGAATAATGCTTAACACTCTGATCATTTTCTTGTTTCTATTCGTCATGACTTTTACCTGAGGTTTTGAATGAGCTCTAACTGGTTGGATCGTCAGGGAGGAAGTCGGAATTGAACTATTTCCTTTTCTAAAGCCCACCTCTCATTATCTATTCCTTTGCTTAGTATTAAATTACTGGATAATTCATCACTTTCTCTTTTCATGCCTCCGGGAATAAAACCATGAAAGACACCATGATTGCTTTCGCAGTACAGGATGCTATTGAGTGGTCTCTACTGCATGGAATGGCGCTGAAAACCTCGAAAGAGTGGGCAATGCACTGTGCTTTCAGCTTTGCGCCCACATTGATCCGGCGTGAGCGCTTTGAGCTGCTGAAAGCTATTGTTCCACTTATGGGTAAACTGATTCATGGGGTTTCTGAAAATCATGAATTTCTGATCGAGGCTATTGAACCTCTTTGCAGTGCAGATGCTTTTTTTGCCAGCTTGCTGGAACTTCACCAGGCCATTCATCGCAGCTCTGAGCCAGCAGAGCGCACTCCCATGTTGCTGATGAGAACAGATTTTATGGATGATGCGGAACATGGACCCAAGCTGATCGAGTTTAATGGTATTGCAGCGGGCATGGGACCATTTGGGCAGCGGGCTCATGAATTACATCATTACCTTGAGTATCAGTGGCCCTCGGCTTTTCAGAGCTGGTCAGAAACGGATTCAATGGAACTGGTACCAAATCATTGCATTGAAAATCTTGCCAAAGGCATTGCTGGGGCGGCCAAAACCATTAGGGCCCAATCTGGGGAGTCGGGTCAGCCACTCTTTCTCATGGTGGTTCAGCCTGATGAAGATAATGTCTATGACCAGCATCTTCTGGAAGAAGCTATCCAGAAGGAGGGTGTGAAAACGGTTCGCAGGACATTCCGACAGCTCTACGACCAGCTATCTTCTGGTAAAAATAAACGGCTATTACTGGAAGGTCTTGGTGGGGTGGATGCTATCTATCTGCGTGCCGGCTACCAGCATTGCGATTACGTTGCCCATGATCTGGAAGAGGTTCACTGCTGCCAGGCACTGGGGAAAACTCGGGTAATGATTGAGCAGCATCGGGTTGCTGTTAACGCTACGGTAAGTCAGCAGTTGGCTACCAGTAAGCGGGTGCAGATGTTGCTGTCTTCAATGACGGTTGAACAGCTGACTGCGTTTGGCCTGACTCTGGATGAGGCCAGCAGAATCAAGCCTTTCCTTGGAGAAATGAGGCCGGTTGATGATCAGTCAGCTGGATGGTTTGAGCATCAGAGTCCAAAGGACTGGGTACTGAAAAATCAGGGTGAGGGCGGTGGCCACTGTGTATTTGGCCATGACATTCTTCCAAAATTAAAGATGCTTCAGGGCGAAGAGTATTCGGCATGGTCCCTGATGCGCCGATTGCATCCACGTCATCGTTCCCGTTCAGCACTGGTGGTTCGCAGGGGAGAGGCAACACCTGTAGATGACCTGATCAGTGAAATTGGAATGTTTACTTTGCACCTGGACGGCCACTCTCTGACCAGTGATCTGGGTTATGCCGGCTACCTTATTCGTAGTAAGCCTTCGTCTGTAACTGAAGGGGGGGTGCACAGTGGACAGGGAGCCGTTGACTCACTGGCTTTTGAGATGAATTCTATTGAGTAAGGCTATGTGTTATACCAATCGAACTTTCTAACTACGCTATTGCGCTGGAGATATGAACACCAGACCAGTGTTAGAATTCCTCACAATAGCCCTGCTATTCCTCGTCATTCTGCCTTGTTCTGACGTCCATATCTCCATGCTCATTACGGTAGTTAGAAAGCCCGATTGGTATTAATTGAGAGCATCAGAGTAAAATCTGGCTGTGATGCTCTCCTAATCATCTGGTCCTATACTTTCTTTTTCCGATAAGCCTTCACCCCAACAATAACAGCCGCAGCGACTAAGCCCACAAACAGCAGGTGATCCGGCTCAGTCATCTGATGCCAGATAGCCGCCATCACGCCACCGGTAGAGTGATCGCCCGGATGGGCCATTGCTTGACTGGTGATCAGGGTACTCATGCTGGCCAGAGTTAGTAATTTGGTTTTCATTGTTGTTTTCCCTATTTGGTTGCTAATGAGTTATACCGTTGGACTTCTTATGCGATAGCCACTTCTTCCGGCATTTTGGCATCCAGCATGCCTTTATCGATAATGAAATCGATGATCTCCCGAACCCCTTCGTCTGCTTTCAGGTTGGTGAAGAAAAATGGGCGCTCTCCCCGCATTTTTTTTGCGTCTCGGTCCATGACTTCCAGAGACGCACCCACATGAGGAGCCAGATCCGTCTTGTTGATGATTAACAGGTCAGAGCGGGTAATGCCCGGGCCGCCTTTACGTGGGATTTTGTCTCCGGCAGAAACATCGATGACATACAGTGTCAGGTCAGACAGCTCTGGGCTGAAAGTCGCACTCAGGTTATCTCCACCAGACTCCACCAGAACCAGCTCAAGGCCAGGGTGGCGCTGGCACAGTTCATCAACCGCGGCCAGATTCATGGAAGCGTCTTCACGAATAGCTGTGTGTGGGCAGCCGCCGGTTTCAACACCGATAATCCTGTCCTCATCCAGTGCTTCATTGCGCATCAGGAATTGAGCGTCTTCTTTCGTATAAATATCGTTGGTGACCACGGCCAGGTTGTAATGGTCGCGCATAGCGGCACACAGTTTGGTCAGCAGTGCAGTTTTACCGGAACCGACCGGGCCGCCAACACCGACACGCAGGGTTTGTGGAGTTCTTGATGTTGTCATTGTTTTTGTCCTTTTTACCGCGGAATTAGTTGTCTGGTTACGATCTGAATAATCTTGAATACTGATGCTCATGCCAGCAGCTGGCCATGGCAAAGTGCATCAGGCTGTTACCGATTTCATGATCTTCCAGTGATCTGGCTATGGTGAGCGCCGGTTCTATCTCGTTAATCAGACGCTTCAGAATGTGCTGGGCATCCGTCTGGCCAAGCGGAACAGCCTTGGTAGCTGCGGTTACCTGGTTCTCACACCAGGACCAGAGCAGACCGGTTGCTGCTGTTTTCCTGTCGATGCCATGGCATAACGAGGACAGGGCAAACATAGCGGCCTGTGTGGGAGTCTGTAGCCAGTCCGTGCGCGTTTCATTTGGAAACATGGACTTTACCCAGACAGAGAACGCGCGGCCAACCTGACAGTCTTCGTCGTACAGCTCACGGGTTTCCCTGAATGCCAGCAGGGTATTATTCCAATGAGTGACCTGCTTCTGATCTTCTACCGAGAAGGCATCGTACAGCCTGAAAAATACCGGTATATCCAAACGGGCCATGCCCTGCTGCATCAGCTCACTGATCCAGTTACCCGTCGTTTCACGGTTATAGCACCACTGTCGGTCAATGGCCGTTTCCAGTCCCTGGGAGTAAGCAAACGCACCCACTGGCAGTGCAGGGCTGGCCAGATGCAGCAGTCCCAGCAGAGACTCAGTGGTGATGCTCATGATGTCCGTGTCCGTGTCCGTGGTCATGACTGTGGTGGTGAGAATGGCCTTTGGCATAGGCACCGTTCTCAGGCTCAAAGGGCGCCTGCTCATGATCAAGCTCCAGTCCAAGCAGTGTCACCATTTCATCCAGAACGTGATCAATCTGATAACGTAGCCAGTTGTCGCCTATCTGCAGAGGGACGTGCCGGTTGCCAAGATGATAACAGGCCCGGGCAAAGGTCAGGGGGTCACCGCAGCGGGCAGTGGTGACTGCTTCATTGGCAGCCGTAATCCTGATGACCTCTCCGGTTTCAGCCTGGAGCAGAGTGCCATCTCGCATCACTTCGCCACGGTCAATAAAGATACCGGCGTTCTGCCCATTCACCGTAACGGATTTCAGTCGTCCACGCTTGCGTTCATCAAAAGGGAGCAGAAGTTCGTCAGTAAACGCTTTGCTCTCATTTGGGAGGCGCTCGATTAACTTCAACATAAACGGTCCTCAGTGTTTAGAATAAGAAATAACGTTGAGCCAGGGGCACCTCTTCTGCTGGCTCACAGACCAGCAGTTCTCCATTGGCTAGCACTTCATAGGTTTCTGGATCAACCTCCATATGGGGTTGCCAGGTATTGAGCACCATATCTGCCTTGCGAACTGTCCTGGTGTTCTTGACGGCAGATAAGGTTTTCTTCAGACCCAGTTTTTCACCAATTCCGGCATCCAGTGCTGCCTGGGAAACAAACGACAATGAGGTGTCTGCTACGGCCTGTCCCATAGCGCCGAACATGGGGCGGTAATGCACAGGCTGAGGTGTCGGGATGGAGGCATTCGGGTCACCCATAGGTGCCGTTGCGATGGCGCCTCCCTTCAGCACAAGCGAGGGTTTTACGCCGAAGAATGCTGGTTTCCAGAGCACCAGGTCTGCCAGCTTGCCTGGTTCAATGGAGCCGACTTCATGGGCAATACCATGGGTAATGGCAGGGTTGATCGTGTACTTGGCGATATAACGACGGGCCCGGAAGTTATCCACACCGGCATCCGTATCTTCTGGCAGCAATCCCCGTTGAACTTTCATTTTGTGGGCTGTCTGCCAGGTTCTGCTGACAACTTCACCGACACGCCCCATGGCTTGAGAGTCTGATGCGATCATACTGAAAGCACCCAGGTCATGGAGGATGTCTTCAGCAGCAATGGTTTCCCGGCGGATACGGGAATCGGCAAATGCCACATCTTCAGGAATATTAGGATCCAGGTGATGGCAGACCATCAACATGTCCAGATGCTCATCAACCGTATTGACGGTGTAGGGGCGTGTTGGATTAGTCGACGACGGTAGTACGTAGCTTTCGCCACAGGCTTTAATGATATCCGGTGCATGGCCACCACCGGCACCTTCCGTATGGTACGTGTGGATAACTCGACCTTTAAAGGCTGCCAGTGTGTCTTCCACAAAACCGGATTCGTTCAGTGTGTCGGTATGGATAGCGACCTGAATGTCGTATCTCTCAGCGACGGTCAGACAGCAGTCAATAGAGGCCGGTGTGGTTCCCCAGTCCTCGTGGAGTTTCATGCCCATGGCACCTGCCAGCACCTGTTCTTCCAGAGCCTCTGGCAGGCTGCCGTTGCCTTTGCCCAGAAAGCCAATGTTCATGGGCAGACTGTCCACTGCCTTCAGCATGGTGCTGATATGCCAGGTGCCGGGCGTACAGGTGGTGGCATTGGTGCCGGTTGCTGGTCCCGTGCCTCCACCCAGCATGGTGGTGACGCCCGAGGTTAAGGCTTCTTCAATCTGCTGAGGACAGATAAAGTGAATGTGGGCATCGACACCGCCAGCTGTAATGATCTGGCCTTCTCCGGCAATGACCTCGGTTCCCGGACCGATAATAATGTCCACACCTTCCTGAACATCCGGGTTGCCCGCCTTGCCAATTTTTTCGATACGACCCTGTTTGATCCCGATATCGGCCTTGACGATGCCCCAGTGGTCGAGAATCAGTGCATTGGTGATAACCGTATCAACAACATCAGCACCGGGCCGCTGACTTTGGCCCATACCGTCCCGAATCACTTTACCACCGCCAAACTTCACTTCATCCCCGTAGACGGTGTAATCCTTTTCAGGGCTGATAAACAGCTCGGTATCCCCCAAACGTACTTTGTCGCCTACGGTGGGGCCAAACATATCTACATAGGTCTGCCGGTCCATCTGTGTCGTTTTGATGGTCATCTTTCTTCTCCCGGCGCTTTTTCTTCCAGCTGTGGCAGTACGCCCATCACCTCACCACGGAATCCGTAAATTTCCTGTTTGCCTGCATAGCGAACGAGCTCAACCTGTCGGTCCTGACCGGGTTCAAAACGGACAGCCGTCCCTGCCGGGATATTCAATCGAAACCCGAGTGCCTGGGCCCGGTCAAAAGAGAGTGCCGGATTGGTTTCGTAAAAGTGGTAGTGAGAGCCCACCTGAATAGGACGGTCTCCGGTATTGGCTACAGAGATGCTTACGGTTTCCCTTCCGGCGTTAATCTCAATGGGTTCAACAGAGGCAATCACTTCTCCTGGTATCATGATAACTCCTCAGGCTATGGGGTTATGAACAGTGACCAGTTTGGTGCCATCGGGGAACGTTGCTTCCACCTGCACCTCATGGATCATTTCAGGAATGCCATCCATAACCTGCTCACGGGTGATGACTTCCCGGCCCTCATTCATTAACTGAGCGACCGACTTACCATCACGAGCACCTTCCATGATGTGCATGGAAATAAGGGCAATTGATTCCGGGTAATTCAGTTTGACGCCTCTATTTAAACGACGTTCGGCAACCAATGCAGCGGTATAGAGGAGCAGCTTATCTTTTTCCCGGGGGGTAAGTTCCATAGTGAGATCCTGGCTTTATTATTCGTTAAATATGAAGTGGTTTTAGGTATTCCAGATACGTGGCCGACACCCCGTTCGGCCATTAAACCGTTCTCTCTCAGTTTCCCAGATCCAGGTAAAAATGGTTCTGGCCTGCTCTGATGAGTCACCAAGGTAGCGCACAATAAACACACCGGCCCGCCAGGTAATGGCAGTAACCTGATGCCAGCCTTTATCGACGAGTTGGTTATGCAGGTTGGATAAGTCCGGTGGGTTTTCCAGTGTGATCAGAAAGGTTCCAAAAACGGTGTGGTTATGGAGCCCTAAAAGAGAGTTTGGCAGTTCTGATTCAGCATCAAAACTGAGCCTTTCAAGATAGAGTGGCTTGTTGTCCCGCGTCAGACTGAGATGCTGGGTTAGTTGCCCTCTGGTAAATTTTTCTCCACTGGCGGTTCGACCCAGGCAGATAATATCCCAACCGGCATAAAGCGCATTACCGGTCAGTTCAATACGGGTATCCAGCTCGGTAATGGCGCCATCAAATAGAATGGTTTCCTGAGGCAGCCACTCCATGGAAGCTGAGTCGCTGACGGTGATGTGTGTTGTCTGTTTTTGCAGTTGACCATTGCCGTTGAAGTAGACTTTCCCTGCAGCAGGCGTTGTGACCAGACCTCTGGCGCCTTTTCTGACGGAAAAGCGCTGTACCAGTTCATCTCCGGCTACCAGACCACCTGGGGGGTGTAGAATATAAAGGTGAGTAAGGTCTTTTCCTTCCTGCCAGAAAGGGCGTTGAATACGCAGGGGCCCGTAATGACGGGTTCGTCCCATCAGGGTTCGGCCATTCAGGTGTTTCAGTTCTACTTCTATCCCGGCACGCCAACCCGATGAAGATGACTCTGGGCTGCATAGCCTGCTGCTTTGGTCGCTCTCTGTTTCACCAGATGATGATTGCATATTACAGCCTTGTGCTTTTCGGGATCTTTTATTTATTGGTGATCAATGGCAAAACCTGTGCCAGACGGCGTTTTGCACCGTATTTCGCTGAATACGTCATTTGTCGCCGACATAATACCTGACCATATGGTCATTATGAATGCCTTGATTTGGTGCAACATAAGTCGCTGCGTTTTTCCTATGCTCCGAAATATGGCATGCCCTCTGTTATTTCCTATAAAGGTCAAACAAATCGGAAAATTTTAAGAAAGGCTCTGTTCTCCCGTTTTGCCGTTACTGTTACTGACCATGGCACACCTCTTGCTATCCCCTGTTCAGGAAACGAACAGCGAACAATCAATAGCGGGGAAGCTATGAAAAACCGGTTATGCAAACTATCCAGAAGCTTTTTAAGTGCCTCGGTGGCTACCGCAGCACTGTCATTGTCCGTGATGTCTCAGGCTGCAGACACGATTAAGGTTGGTGTACTTCACTCTCTGTCCGGCACCATGGCCATCAGTGAGACCACACTGAAAGACACCGTACTGATGATGGTGGAAGAGCAGAACAAAAAGGGCGGTGTTCTGGGTAAACAGCTCGAAGCCGTTGTTGTTGATCCTGCATCTGACTGGCCATTGTTTGCAGAGAAAGCCAGAGAGCTTCTGGTTAAGAAGGACGTGGATGTTATTTTTGGTGGCTGGACTTCGGTATCCCGTAAATCAGTACTCCCGGTTGTGGAAGAATTGAATGGTCTGATGTTCTACCCGGTTCAGTACGAAGGGGAAGAATCCTCCAAAAATGTTTTCTACACCGGCGCTGCGCCCAACCAGCAGGCTATTCCGGCGGTAGATTATCTGATGAGTGAAGAGGGTGGTGCGGTAAAACGTTTTGTTCTGGCCGGTACCGACTATGTATACCCAAGAACAACCAACAAAATCCTTGAGTCCTACCTGAAAAGCAAAGGCGTTAAAGAGGCTGACATCCTGATCAATTACACGCCGTTCGGTCATTCAGACTGGCAGACCATTGTTTCTGATATCAAGAAGTTTGGTAATGCCGGTAAAAAGACTGCAGTGATCTCGACCATCAATGGTGATGCCAATGTACCTTTCTATAAGGAACTGGGTAACCAGGGTGTCTCTGCTGAAGATATTCCTGTGATTGCTTTCTCAGTTGGTGAAGAAGAGCTCTCCGGCATTGATACCACGCCACTGGTAGGACACCTAGCGGCATGGAACTACTTCATGAGTGCCGAAAGTGAAACCAATGACGAATTTATTGAAACATGGCAGTCCTTTATCAAGGATGAAGAGCGTGTTTCCAATGACCCGATGGAAGCGACTTACATCGGCTTCAACATGTGGGTTGAGGCGGTTGAGAAAGCCGGTACCACCGATATTGATGCGGTGCGTTCAGCGATGTATGGCATTACCGTTCCTAACCTTACGGGTGGAACAGCGGTGATGAACACCAACCATCATCTGACCAAGCCGGTATTGATTGGTGAGATTCAGGATGATGGTCAGTTTGAGATTGTCTGGGAGACCAAAGGTGGCGTTATTGGCGATGCATGGACCGACTTCCTGCCTGAAAGCTCCAAGATTGTTGCTGATTGGTCTGCACCGGTTAAATGCGGAAACTATAACCTGACAACCGGTGTCTGCTCTGGCCAGAACTACTGATTTATAAAGGTGGCATAACAATCATGCCCGCCTCCCGCAAGGGAGGTATGGGCATATAAGGATGTATTATGAATCAGAACGTCCGGCAGGCTCTTCATGGTCTGTCAGCCAGCTTCCTTCTGTTCCTGTTGCTGGTTTTATCGCGACCCGTTTTGGCTGTGTCTTCAGAAGACCTTAAGCCATTATTAACCAAAAGCTCCTGGGCACAGCTGGAACGTGTTGTCACGTCTCTGACTGAAGAAGGCAGTGAGTCCAGCCAGCAGATTCTGGAACATTGGCTGAATGGCAAACTGTTTATCGAGAAGAAGCAGAAACGGCTGGTATTTGCAGAAAAAACGCCAGATAAGCAGTATCGGATTTTTGATCCATTCTTTGCAGAAGGGGAATCGAAAGGCGAGCCTCTTGAGCTTGGAACGGTTAAGAAAAGAGCGCTGAAAAAAGTAAGAATTAATAATCAACTCCGCTCAGCCATTAAAACGGCGCTGGCATCCTGGGACTTGAAAGCCAGTGACCCGGAAACTCGAATAAGCGCGATATATGCTTCTCTGAAAACGCTGGATAGCAAAACGCTGAGTACGCTTCGAAATATGAGAGCCAGCGAAGAGGATCAGGCGGTTATCAATGCACTGGATATAGCCCTGGCTCTGGATCTTTTTCAGCAGGGCTCCATCAGTGAACAGATAGAAGCGGTCGAGGTACTTACCGGCTCTGATAACCCTTTTATTCGTTCAGTGTTGGCCAACACGTTAGCAGGTACTGAAAATCCAGCTCTGGCACAAACCATCACTACGGCACTTGCCGAAATTGACCAGCGGCAGCAGTACTATACCGTGGCAGAAAATGTCTTCTTTGGCCTGAGTCTTGGCTCCGTGCTATTACTGTCGTCTATTGGGCTAGCGATAACTTTCGGGGTGATGGGCGTGATCAATATGGCCCATGGTGAAATGATGATGCTCGGTGCTTATACGACGTTCGTCATTCAGTCGGTTTTTCCGGAGTTAATTGATCAGTCTCTGTTTATCGCCATTCCTCTTGCCTTTCTGGTTGCCGGTGCGGCTGGGGTGCTTATTGAGAGGCTGGTTATCCGCCATCTCTATGGTCGGCCCTTGGAAACCCTGCTGGCAACGTTTGGCATCAGCCTGATTCTTCAACAGGCCGTAAGAACCATTTTCTCACCACTGAATCAGGAAGTGGCAACACCAGCCTGGATGAGTGGCTCATGGGTAATTAATGAGGCGCTGTCGCTCACCTGGAACCGGTTATACACTGTTGGCTTCAGTCTACTGGTCTTTATGGTTCTGCTGTTTGTGATGCGTTACACCCGATTTGGCCTGAATATTCGGGCTGTAACCCAGAACCGTGCCATGGCCAGTTCCATGGGTATTCCTACCGGTCGGGTGGATGCTCTTACCTTTGGCCTGGGCTCTGGTATTGCCGGTGTTGCGGGAGTGGCTCTGTCTCAACTAACCAACGTAGGGCCAAACCTTGGCCAGAATTACATTATCGACTCCTTTATGGTCGTCGTGTTTGGCGGGGTAGGCAACCTGTGGGGCACATTGGTAGCTGCCATGGGGCTGGGGGTGGTGAATAAATTTCTGGAGCCCTGGGCTGGTGCCGTGGTTGCCAAGATTCTGGTATTGGTATTTATCATTCTGTTCATCCAGAAGCGACCCCGAGGGCTGTTTGCTCTCAAGGGTCGGGCAGTTGAGGGATAAGACATGACGAAAGGATTCCAACCGGGCTTTCTGACCCGACTGTTGCTGGAAGATCGAGCTGGTAAACTTCTTCTGTCGTCAGTTATGGCAATCACGGCTGTGGTGGTGTTGCTGAATACGTTGATGCCGGAAGGCTCTCCTCTGCATGTCAGTAACTATACCGTTACCCTGCTGGGGAAGTATCTCTGCTATGGGTTACTGGCCCTGGCGTTGGACCTGGTCTGGGGATACTGCGGGATTCTCAGCCTGGGGCATGGGGCGTTTTTTGCCCTGGGCGGTTTTGCCATGGGCATGTACCTGATGCGGCAGATTGGTGACCGGGGTGTTTATGGTAACCCGGAGTTGCCTGACTTCATGGTGTTTCTGAACTGGCAGGAACTGCCCTGGTACTGGTATGGGTTTGACTCTTTTGCTTTTGCCATGGTGATGGTGGCACTGGTGCCAGGATTACTGGCTTTCCTTTTTGGCTGGCTGGCTTTCCGTTCAAGGGTGACCGGTGTTTATCTTTTCATCATAACCCAGGCTCTGACCTATGCCCTGATGCTGTTGTTCTTTCAGAATGACTTTGGCTTTGGCGGTAATAATGGCCTGACTGACTTTAAGGATCTGCTGGGTTTCAGTCTGCAAAGTGACAGTACCCGTGTTGTACTTCTGATCAGTTCTGCATTGGCGCTGGCGCTGGGGTATCTGGTGTGTCGCTGGCTGGTGAGCAGCCGTTATGGCCGGGTGCTGGTGGCCGTTCGGGATGCTGAGAGCCGAGTGCGCTTTATGGGCTATCGGGTTGAACACTACAAACTGGTGGCCTTTACTCTGTCAGCGGTTCTGGCCGGTATTGCCGGTGCCCTTTACGTTCCCCAGGTTGGCATTATTAATCCGGGTGAGTTTTCTCCCATTAATTCCATTGAGCTGGTGATCTGGGTAGCTGTCGGTGGTCGTGGAACGCTCTATGGAGCTGTGATTGGTGCCGTTGTCGTTAACTATGCGAAAACCTGGTTTACCGGGGGCATGCCAGATGCCTGGTTGTTTGCCTTGGGTGCCCTGTTCGTTATTACCACGCTCTGGCTGCCTAAGGGTCTGGTAGGGCTTTATCAGCAGGTAGCAGGCTTTATCAATGAGCGCAGGAATCAGCAGAACAACCGGATAGAGAAAACGGAGTTAGTGGACCATGGTTGATAAGCATATACCCAATGACACCTTGCTCTATCTCAACAATGTTACGGTCAGTTTCGATGGTTTCCGGGCATTGAACGAGCTCTCTTTTATGGTTCGCGAAAAAGAGCTGAGTGCAATTATCGGCCCGAATGGTGCCGGTAAGAGCACCATGATGGATGTGGTAACCGGCAAAACCCGACCTGACTCTGGTGAGGTGTTTTTCCATGGCGAAGTGGATCTGACCCGGTATGACGAAACGGAAGTCGCCAATATGGGGATTGGCCGGAAGTTTCAGAAGCCGTCCGTGATTGAAAGCCTGACGGTCTGGGAAAATCTGGAGCTGGCCCTTGCCGGACGTCGTACGCCTTTTGCTTCCATGTTTGGTGCTCTCAGCTCAAAAGGTGTCAGAAGAATCGATGAAGTGATGGAACTGATACGACTGTCAGACCGGAAATCGTGGTTGGGGGCATCATTGTCTCATGGTCAGAAACAGTGGCTGGAAATTGGCATGCTGCTGTTGCAAGAGCCAGAGTTGTTGCTGGTGGATGAACCGGCGGCAGGTATGACGGATGAAGAAACCTTCAGAACTGCTGACCTGTTAAGAGACCTTGCCAGAGAGCGCAGTGTGGTTGTGGTCGAACATGACATGGCGTTTATCCGGGCGCTTGAGTGTCCGGTGATGGTGCTTCATGAAGGCAGTGTGCTGGCGTCGGGTTCATTGGATCATGTTCAGCAGAATCAAAAAGTCATCGACGTTTATCTTGGTACTCAGCTTTAGAGCTTAGGTATTACGGACGTTTGAGAAGTTTATTTCTGAAATTAATAAAGCATTTCCAGTGTAACTTCTGAACTGGCCAATTCTCTTATATTACCGACTCTACAAGCAGTCTATGCTGCTCTGGGTTTCGAGCTTAATGTTCG
>OODV01000017.1 GCA_900299555.1 uncultured Endozoicomonas sp. | reverse complement strand
GACTTCAAAATCATGGTATATCTGCTGACAGGTAAGCTGGACTTTACCAAGGTGAGCAAAGCCTGCTTACCCACATGAAATTAAAAAGAACCATCTGAGATAGGTTGATAATTTTTTGAAATAGTAACGAAATGAATTCAAATTACTGCTTTAATGGAAAGTTTTTATATCCCTTGATTAAAATTTTCACCGGTTAATTTAGACTCACAGGTTAACTAAGCTATCCAAGTATTACATAAGTAAAGTGTCGAAAAAACTCTTATGATTTATCTCTTAACCAAAATACAAGAATATAAATATCAGCATTAAAGAGTGATTATTAGTAATCGATCAGTGTACACGAATTTATTCTCCTTCCGCAGAGGTTGGCCAGACAGCAGTCTGGCCGAAGTCGTATTATGCAGAAATAACTTCAGCAGTCACACGACGGTTCTGCTGACGGCCTTCAGCAGTATCGTTGGTGGCAACAGGCTTGCTCTCACCCATACCAACCGCATCAATACGCTCTGCGTCAATACCGTGTTTCTCGATCAGCTGTTGACGGATGATGTCGGCACGACGAACAGACAATTGTTCATTGTAAGCCGCTTGTCCGCTCGCATCGGTATGGCCTTCAATACGGATACGGGCTTCTGGGTAACGCTGCATGAACTCACCCATCTTGGCGATCTGATCAACGCCTTCTTGATTAATGATTTCGGAGTCGAATTCAAAGTTAACCAGCAGATCAATGGCCTTCATTGGTTCACAGCCAGTCTGGTCAACGGTAATGCCCACTGCTGTATTTGGACACAGATCGTCCTTGTCCAGAACGCCGTCCATATCAGCATCCAGAACCGGTGCTGGTTCAACCTTTGCAACAACTTCTTCCTGAACAGGCTCAACTACTGCAACGGGCTCTGCCGCTTTGGCCACACTGCCAAAGGTCCAGGTCAGGGCAACGTTCGCCATGGCTTCTGTCTGAGCGTAATCCAGAGTACGAATGGCACGCACATCACCACGAATGGAGAGGTTTTGAGTAAAGGCTTTTCTCAAACCAAAACCGGCATTCATACGACTGTCATCGTGTTCTCCATCAACTTTGAGATCAGTTTCCAGTTCAGAAATACCGGCAACAACATAAGGGGTCAGAGAACCATCCCATGGGGTCAGATCGTAGAATGCATCGAGGCGAAACTCTTTCAGGTCAGCGTCTCCGCCAGTCTTCTGGTCTGTGGAGTACTGAGAGTAGATACCTTCCACACTGAAACGATCATTCAGGCGGTAGCCAATACCGACTTCCGGAGCCAGTTTGTTGTCCAGATCACGGACGCTGTCCAGATCGTTGTAAGCACCACCAATGGTGAATGTCAGCCCTTTATCCACGACCTGCGATGCCATTTCACCGGCAATAACAGAACTGCTGACGGTTGCACCAATTGCAATAGCAATCAGTGAGCGTGCGAAACCTTGCACTTTCATGATGTTTTCTCTGCGTGTGTTTTGTGTTTGTGCCTTTAAAGCGCATGCGCCAAAGGGCGGAGGAGAGTACGTGATTTTTACGCCAGAATGAATATTGTGTATTTATGTATTTGTACTTACGTTCTGGTTTTTTGTTGAAAAATGTTACCTATGCACTTGATTGAGTGTCAGGGTTGTGTATGGAAACGGTATGATGGGTTTGACGTGAAAATCAATATCACTACCGACAATGATTGTTTAAGAAGACCTCCATCGAATCATCCATCGTTTCACTCCACGGGGTTTTAAGCAATGGAGCCTGCGTTCCGGTGATCACGGATTGGTAACGGTTGTCTCGATAACCCATGATGTCTTTATGTTTATGATGCTCCCATTCTATAAATAGTCTGTTAATGGCTTCAGTGTCCAGGGGGGGATAATCCGTCTGATTGATCAGCTCTCTCAAGTAGTCTCCCTGAAACCAGATCTTATCTTCATCGGTTTTAAGGGTGCTTTCCCGTTCTTGCCATTTTGTACTGTGTTTTGACATATCGATGGCAGAAGGAAGCTTGATTCGCTGGAGAATAATATCTCTTGCCCACCAGGCCTGAGCATCAAACAGAGTAAAGGTGAAACTGATCCTGCATGCCCAGATACATAACACGGGGATTGTTTTCCAGTGCAATGCCCTGATAAAGCCCCGGAGTCCACAGACGATTAGTGGCCACAAGACGAATATCGTCCCGCATAAACGGGAAGTGGTGAAGGTAGCCTGTACACAGAATAATCGCATCAATGGCTTTCTTGGAGCCATCACAGAAATGCACCGTCTTATCTTCCACTTTATTGAGCTGTGGTTTGTTTTCCCAGTTAAAGGGCCAGTGAAAACTCATTGGTTGTGTGCGATAGCTGGCAGTGATTGATTTTGCCCCGAACTTCAAGCATTGAGAGCCAATATCTTCCGCTGAATAACTGCTGCCAATAATGAGTACCGCTTGATCTGTAAACTCCCGTGCATCGCGAAAATCGTGAGCATGCAAAACTCTTCCCGGGAACGTCTCGATACCCTTAAACTCAGGGACATTGGGTGTTGAGAAGTGACCGGTAGCCACAATGATGAAATCGAATAGTTCACGTTTCTGACAGTCATTCACCAGGTCATGAACAATGACAGAAAAGACTTTTTTCTCCTGGTGATATTCGATCCAGCGAGCTGCATGACGAAAGTGAATCCAGTTACGAATCCCGGATTTTTCGGCCCGCCCATAGATATAGTCAGCTAATACTTCCCTGGGTGGGTAACTTGAAATGGGCTTGCCAAAGTGTTCTTCAAAAGAATAGTCCGCAAACTCCAGACACTCTTTGGGTCCATTGGACCAGAGGTGACGATACATTGAACTGTGGACGGGCTCACCATATTCATCAAGCCCGGTACGCCAGGTAAAATTCCAGAGGCCTCCCCATGTATTTTGCTTCTCAAAACAGACGATCTCAGGTATGCCAGCTCCTTTGTTTTGTGCCGATTTAAAGGCGTGTAAGACCGAAATACCTGATGGACCTGCACCAATTACTGCCACTCGAGTCATGGCTGATTTCTCCTCATTGCTCGATAAGTCTAGATGGAGAACTCGGTTTCCTCCGAGTAAAAGTAATGACCTGAAATCAGCGGTAATTTTCCCTATATAAAGGTGGATTGGGCTGCTGTAGCTTGAGCAATATGATTCCAACTTTACCCTCAGAGATAACAACAGAAATGGCAGGCTACACCGGAATAAAATTGATTGCTGTCGATATGGATGGCACGTTTCTGACTGATAACAAAACGTATAACCGTGAGCGTTTTCTGGAACAGTTCAAGGCCCTCAAGGCTCGGGGTATTCGATTCGTTGTTGCCAGTGGCAACCAGTATTACAAACTGAGATCCTATTTTGAGGATATTGATACTGGCGATATTGCCTACGTTGCAGAAAATGGCGGCTATGTTCACGATGGTCAGCAGGAGCTGTTTGTTGCGGATATTGCGACCGAAACTCTGGCTCATGTCTACCCGTTTCTGGAAAGCCTGAAAGGCGTAACTGCTATTATCTGTGGCCGGAACAGCGCCTATGTTTTAAACACTGCTGACCCTGCAGAAGTAACCAATGCCCGCAATCACTACCAGCGTCTTGAACTGATTCAGAGCTATCAGGATATAGACGACACAGTGCTAAAAATCGCCATCAAAATGTCCCCAGCCATACACGATACCGTGTTAGAAGAGGCCAGAGAGAAGCTGGGTCACGTGCTGGTGTCGGTTACCAGTGGCCATGAGTGGATTGATCTGATCATCCCCGGTGTCCATAAGGCCCATGGAATTCATCTGTTGCAGGAACAGTGGAACATTACCGATGATGAAGTGGCGGCCTTTGGTGACAGCGGCAATGATATGGAGATGCTGCAAAAAGCAGGCTTCAGCTTTGCCATGAACAATGGCAGTGACAGTGTCCGGAAGATTGCCCGATACTCAGCGCCCACCAATAATGATGAAGGGGTTCTGGAAATCATCGACCATATTTTGAGCGGTGCCCTGGACAAGCTGAACTCCAATACCTTGTTTGACGGAGTGGCCTGATGAACGACAAGCACATAGGTGAACTGGTTTTAAGTCAGGAACAGATTGCCGCCGGCGCTGAACACGTCGCAGCCCTACTGAATGATCAGTTTGCTGGTGATGAGGTTGTGATTATCAGTGTCGTCCCCGGCGGTATACTGTTTACCGCCGATCTGGTCAGAAGGCTGACTATTGACCTGTGTATGGATTATATCTCCTGTCCGCATACTCCGGGCGATAGAAACAATACCTCTGAGATTGTTTACCATCAGAACATCAGTGTGGAAGGGAAGCATGTGATACTGGTGGATGATGCGATTGAGTCTGGCGGTACCATGAAACGCATTGTCGAATACATCGCTTCCAGTTTTGGTGTCCTGTCCGTTTCAATTGCTACCCTTCTGGTGAAGCCAGGGCGTGTTGATATACCGGTAAAGCAATATTTTGCTTATGAAATGGAAAACGATGACTTGCTGGTGGGCTATGGTCTGCCATGGCAGGACAGGTATCGGAATAAGCCTTTCGTTTCAAAGCTGCAAAATCAGTAATTTCTATTGATTGCTGAGTTGATCACGGTAAGTGTTCAGGAAGAAATCCTTAAACAACACGCATCCCTGGTCCATCTGCTTCAGTTCAGGGTAGTAAAGGTTCAGCATCCAGTAGGCGGTCTGGTGATTCGGTAGAAGCTTTACCAACTGACCACTACGAACACTGCTTTCAAACACATAGCGTGGTAAATAGGCGATACTCATTCCCATTTTGGCGGCATCAAACAGCAGGTTGGTGTCGCTGACTTCCAGATTATCTGAAATATTAATCAAACGAACCTGACCCTCCTCATTAAAAGCCCACTGACGTGAATGAGTTAAAGAGTCTGCGTACAGACAGGTAT
This sequence comes from uncultured Endozoicomonas sp., assembly GCA_900299555.1. Classification (GTDB taxonomy): domain Bacteria; phylum Pseudomonadota; class Gammaproteobacteria; order Pseudomonadales; family Endozoicomonadaceae; genus Endozoicomonas. The sequence goes on along the minus strand of OODV01000017.1, from coordinate 4,432 downwards.
GTTCCTGAAGTTGTTCTGGGCGGTGTATAGGCTGGCGGGTTTTCAGATAACCTGCCGAAGCGACCAGTACAAACGGCTCGGTCAGTAAATTTCTTTTAACCAGGGGAAGCGTACGATTTTCCTGAGGCTGGTATGACGTTTCGGCATTAATGATCAGATCATAGCGGTAGTACTGGCTCAATCCATAGGGGTTGATATCCAGAGAGAAACGAACTTTGCGATATCGACGGTTAAAGGCATTAATCACGGGCAGCAGTACACTCTGCGCAAAGATCGGCGTACAGCAGATGCGAACCAGCCCTTGGGGCTCATCAACAAAGTTCCCCATTTCCATAATCAGCGAATGAATGTTATCGCTGATGGGCCCGAATTTTTCAAACAGGCATTGTCCAGCCGAGGTCAGGGTAAATGAAGCGCCGCGTCGACAGTAAAGCTTAACACCCAGTTGCTGTTCCAAATCACTGAGCCATCGTGAGCCAGTGGATGTAGAGAGGTTTACTTCCTCAGCAGCAGCAGTAATGGATCCGGTTCGCACCATTCGCACAAAAAAATCCATTTTGCCACTGAGGTTTGGATCGCTGCTTTCTAAAGGGCTGTGGGGTTTTGTTCCTGTCGCCATGGATCATCCTGTTTATCAAGGTGATCGATTGTAGCGGGGCTTTCCAGTAAAGAAGCTAATCCAAGTCATGTTCTGTGCATGTTCTTTAATCGTCTTTGCAAATTTGCAAAGTCATGATTGCAACTGTGCTGTTCTGCTTTTTTCAAAAACTCGAATAATAGGTTCAACCAGATTCAGAGGCTCAAATAAGTATTTTCCATCAAGCCTCTTCAACGGATGAGACCATAACGATGCAACTCAAACCCATTATCAGCCCGGAGCAGGCCGTCGAAAAAATCAAACCCAACGATCGAGTTATGATTGGTGGCTTTATGGCCACAGGATCACCTCTGAATGTGATTAACCATCTGGTCGATCTGGGTACTGGAGAGCTGAACATTATCTGTACGGATACCGGTTATGCCGATAAAGGGATCGGACAGTTAATATCCAGCAAGCAGGCAAAAAGTGTCAAAGCCTCACACATTGGCTTGAACCCGGAAACCGGGCGCCAGATGAATACCGGTGAGCTGGAGGTTGAACTGATTCCCCAGGGTACTCTGGCAGAGCGCATTCGCTGTGGCGGTGCGGGCATGGGTGGCTTCCTGACCAAAACCGGTCTGGGAACCATGGTTGAAGAAGGCAAACAGAAGGTCACTGTAGAAGGTGAGGAGTATCTGCTGGAGCTGCCATTAACGGCAGATGTCGCCTTGGTCAAAGCCTCCATTGTGGATAAAGCGGGCAACTGCATTTTCAATAAAACCACCAAGAACTTTAACCCGTTGATGGCAACTGCAGCGCAGCTGGTCATTGTAGAGGCTGAGCAAGTGGTTGAAGTGGGGGACGTGGAAGCCGATCGCTTCACGCTGCCAGGTACCTTTGTTGACTTTATCGTTGCGGTTTGAGGAGTAGAGGACATGGACAAGCAGGCATTACGTAACCGCATCGTTAAACGGGTCGCTGAAGAACTCAAACCGGGCAGTCTGGTTAATCTGGGTATTGGTATGCCCACGCTGGTGGCCAATCACGTCAGCGATGACATGGGCATTCTGTTTCAGTCTGAGAACGGCATGATCGGTATTGGCCGCGATGCCGTGACCGACGACAACCTGGATGTGGATATCACCAATGCGGGTGGTCAGCCGGTCAGCACGGTACCCGAAGTTTCCTATTTCGACAGCAGCCTGTCCTTTGCCATTATCCGTGGTGGTCATGTTGACAGCACGGTACTGGGTGCCCTTGAAGTGGATGCTGAAGGCAATCTGGCGAACTGGATTATTCCCGGAAAAATGGTGCCCGGTATGGGCGGCGCCATGGATCTGGTGACTGGGGCAAAGCAGGTCATCATCGCCATGGAGCATTGCAACAAGAATGGAGAACCTAAAATCCTCCAGCGTTGCAACCTGCCATTGACGGCAAAAGGTCAGGTCAACCTGATTGTTACTGAAATGGCGGTCATCGAGGTGACTGAAAACGGACTATTATTAACTGAAATCGCTGTGGATACCACCGTAGAGCAGGTCATCAAAGCCACTGGCGCAGAACTGAAAATTGCCAGCGACCTGAAAACATTCGGAGAGATTGAGTAATGCAAGACCGTCCATTAGAAGAAGTGGTGATTGTCAGTGCTGTTCGTACCCCCATTGGAGCGTTCAATGGTGCCCTGGCCTCTGTTACGCCCGCTGAGTTGGGTATCTGTGCAGCAAAGGCAGCTCTGGAGAAAGCCGGTGTTAAGGCTGAAGAGGTACAGGAGCTGATTCTGGGTAATGTACTTGGCGCAGGGCAGGGTATGAATATTGCCCGTCAGGTAGCCTTGGGTGTTGGCATGTCCACAGAGAGTACGGCCTATAACGTCAGCAAGGTCTGTGGTTCTGGTCTAAAAGCGGTTGCCCTTGCCGCTCAGGCCATTGCTTGTGGTGATATTGAGGTTGCCCTGGCGGGTGGTTCAGAAAATATGAGTCAGTCGCCTTATGTCCTGCCCAAGGCACGCTGGGGTCAGCGAATGGGACATGGCCAGCTTCTGGATACCATGATCAGTGATGGTTTGACCGATGTCTTCAATGACTACCACATGGGGATTACCGCAGAGAACCTGGCAGAGCGTTATCACATCAGCCGTGAAGCACAGGATGAGTATGCAGCCAGAAGTCAGGAACGTGTGCTGGCCGCTCAGGAAGCCAATCGCTTTGCTGAGGAAATCGTGCCGGTTGAGGTGGTGGATAAAAAGCAGACCGTGGTAGTGGATAAAGACGAAGGTCCGAGAAACACGTCGGTAGAAAAGCTGGCACAACTGCGCCCTGCTTTCAGCAAAGATGGCACAGTAACGGCGGGAAATGCTTCCAGCATTAACGATGGCGCTGCCATGCTGCTGCTGATGTCCCGCAGTAAAGCTGAGTCCCTGGGGCTCAAACCCATGGCTGTGATCAAGTCCTCTGCTTCTGCCGGTGTTTCACCGGAAGTGATGGGTTACGGGCCTGTGCCTGCCACAAAGAAAGCACTGTCTAGAGCTGGGCTCACGGTGGCGGATATTGATCTGGTTGAGGCGAATGAAGCATTTGCGGTTCAAGCGCTGTCTGTGGTTGAAGGCCTGGAGCTGGATCCGGAGAAAACTAACGTCAACGGAGGTGCGGTCGCCCTGGGGCATCCAATTGGTGCTTCCGGTGCCCGGATTCTGGTCTCTCTGCTTCATGAAATGCAGAAGCGAGATGTCCGTCATGGCCTTGCCACGTTGTGCATTGGTGGAGGTATGGGGATTGCCATGGTGGTAGAACGGGAATAAACCCTCTTTAAACAGCTTGCCATAAATAAAGGTTCTTCTTTTTCCTGAAGAACCGCTTGAACCACAAAGACCACAGAGACACAAAGAAAGATCTTTCTTTACCTTTGTGAACTTTGTGCTCTCTGTAGTTCCAATAAAAAACCAACAATTATTTCAATGTCAGATTTTTCAGGAGCCTTTTCATGGTTGCTCTGACAAAAGAGTTGAAACAGCAAAACAGTCTGCTTCAGCGTTTTTCCGGTGGATGTGTGGCGCTGGTGCAAAAGTATCTGCCAGATCCATTTATTTTTGCCGCACTGCTGACACTGTTTGTTTTTCTGATGGCCATGCCGATGAGCAGCCAGGGGCCTATGGCCATGGTAAATGCCTGGGCTGGTGGTTTCTGGGGGTTGCTGGAATTTGCCATGCAGATGGCGCTGGTGGTGGTGACCGGTCATGCAATGGCATCGGCACCGGTATTTAAGCGTGGCCTTTCTCACATTGCTGGCATGGCAAAAACGCCAACCCAGGCGATTTACCTGGTGAGCTTTATTTCTGCCCTGGCGTGTCTGATTAACTGGGGCTTTGGGCTGGTTATCGGCGCACTGTTTGCCCGGGAACTGGCTGCCCGGGTTAAAAACGTCGACTATCGTTTATTAATTGCCTCCGCCTACAGTGGCTTTTTGTTCTGGCATGGTGGACTGTCCGGCTCCGTACCACTCTCAATTGCGACCGATGGTAATCTGGCAAAAGTCACTCATGGTGCGATAAACGGGATTATCCCAACATCCCAAACCATGTTTTCGTTCTTTAATCTGGCCATTATTGCTCTGCTGTTACTGGTGATTCCCCTACTCAATCGTGCAATGCACCCTTCTGCGGATCAGGTATTTGTCATTGATCCCGAGTTATTGAAAGAGGACTCAGCTTTAGAGCTTAGGTATTACGGACGTTTGAGAAGTTTATTTCTGAAATTAATAAAGCATTTCCAGTGTAACTTCTGAACTGGCCAATTCTCTTATATTACCGACTCTACAAGCAGTCTATGCTGCTCTGGGTTTCGAGCTTAATGTTCG
>OODV01000423.1 GCA_900299555.1 uncultured Endozoicomonas sp. | reverse complement strand
CGACGTATTCAATGGTCGGCGGGTGAATGGCTTCCTCATCGTAGAAGACAGCCTTAACAGGTAGCTTTCCGAGCCGGGTAGCGACCTCAATGGCACAGAGAAGCATGGCGGTTGAATCCTTACCGCCTGAAAAACTGACAACGACTTCATCATAGAGCCGATAGAGGTATTCGAGCCGTTCTATCGCCTTGTCATAAACATTTTGATCAATGTATTTCTTCTTGTGATACATACCGATCCACCAGCACCATGAGAGCGTCTTCTGTCGCAGTGATTGATAAGTCGTTTTTAATCTCATTGATCACTTCAATGAGCCGGAGTTTGTTTTCATGGAGCATGACAAGTTCAAAGGCTGAATAGCCCTCATCAGTCCGTCTACGCTCCCGATCTGGATCATCGTCATCGCTCGCCTTCGGAGCATCGGGAACATCGAAGAACTCATCAGTACTGACCTGAAAGAAGTTCTCATCGAAGCCGAGCAGGTCTAAATCGAAATCTTCTGTTTTGAGTGACTCCATTTCGAGAGTCAGCTTGTCCATATCCCAGCTTGAATTTAGAGCAATGGAATTGTCAGCTATTACGTAAGCCTTCTTCTGCGCCTCGGATAATCCGACAAGAACAATGCAGGGAACGGTTTTGAGTTCGAGTTTCTTTGCCGCCATTAATCGGCCATGGCCTGCAATGATCCCGTTCTCTTCGTCGATAAGAACCGGGTTGGTAAAGCCGAACTCTTTGATCGAGGAACAAATCTGAATGATCTGTTCTTCATCATGCAATCGGGAGTTATTCACATACGGGATGAGATCATTAACTTTCTTATCCACAAGCTTGTGTTTTTTCTTTGCTGCCATTCCTTAGCGCCTTATCTTGTCTGCGACCTTTTCAATACCACGACTTGCTATGTAGCCGCCGATACCGAGCTGGACGATTGAAAATAATTTGAGTTCGACTGCCTCGGTTAAATCCGGTGCCGACCATCCGAGCCAACGACAGACAATCAAGGCAGTAAAGACGAGCATTACAATCGGTCGCCATGATCGTTGTAGCCAACTATCACCTTGGGCTTCTGCCTTGATCACCCCGGCACGTTCGGCTAACTCATCGAGTTCGCCATTGACCGCTAAATCCACCAGCTGATTTTTTGCCTCAGCTGCTTTGTCAGGATCAGGGATTATTTTCTCGATGATCTTCCCGAGAACTGGAATTGTTGCCGCCCAGGTCATCCGATAGTCCTCACCCAATCCTCGACAATGAAGTTCGGGCAGGTCTTATACGGAGTGAAAAAGTAGTGTCCGACGACTTCTGCCTCCGGGTATCGGAGTTGGAGGGTTTCGACGAGCATTTCAAGAATTAGCCATTGCTCGGCGGTGTAGTTTTCCTCTGGATCACCATTCTCATCCATACCGCCGATCATGCAGATACCGATGCTCTCATGGTTATGACCCCGGACATGAGCGCCTTGAGCCTGACTATGCCGACCGGCCTTGATAGCCCCGTCACGCTCAATAATCCAGTGATAGCCGATATCCGACCAGCCATTATCGACTACATGCCAGTGCCGTATATCCGAGGTCGTAATACCTTGATCAGCTCTGGTGGCTGAGCAATGGATAACGATGTAATTAGTTTCCATCCTTGGAGTCATCGGGCTTCCCTGAATAAATTACTTACGAACGAAGTAGGCAGCGAGGCCGATTATTGCTGAGATAATGATCCAGCCGAACCGTTCAATTCCGGCGAGGATTACGCCTCTTGAATTGCTCGCACGTTCGAGGGTGCGGATACGGGTTTCCATATCGTTAAGACGGGCATCAATCGTGCCCATGTTTTCGTTCTGGTGGGAGATTCGTTCTTCGATTCTTGCGAGTTGGGATACTGCCTCGCTCAATCTGTCCAGCTTCGTATCAATACGATCCAGCCGGTCGGAGAGGTCAGCCATAAGTGCGTCCTGCACAGGAGAAATTTTAGGCGAAAAAAAACCTCACTTCTTTTTTGGGTGAGGCTTCGGACTATGAGAAAATGTACCTGAACCTGTAATCATTAGCAAGTTTTGATCAAAAAACGGTCATTTTTTGCCCTGTCGCACCTTGCCATGTTTCAGCCTCAAAACAATACTCGCGACAGACGGTAATGCACTCTTATCGAGATACGTATCACAGAGGTTCCAGTAGTAGTCGTGCCATGACTCAAAATCACGCTTCCAGTTCTGCCGATGAATCTTGCATCGGTTGATTATTAAGCTCGTCGGGTATAGCTGCTTCCCATTGATCACATAGCTCCGGTAATTCAGAACGGTGTAGGCGACAACATCACGAATCTTTTCTCTCGTCACTTCCCGGTAAACCCGATCAATGCTCTCAAAGTTCTCGGTCACGTCTTGGTCTAACCACCGGAAGAACCGACCTTGCTCTGGTAAAAACTCTTCAGTTCTCGGACCGTATGCCCATTTAGCCCAAGCCTTGAATGGCTCGGGTAATCCCTCGACCGCACTGATTATCATACCGGCCTCGACTGCATGGCAGATCAGGTTATTGGTATTGAGCTTTTGCGAACTGTCCTCCGTGAAGAAGCCGACCGGGTTAAACTCATCGAGAAGTCTATCCCTTGTCTCATCTTTGCAGCGGTGAACGTTTCGGAGGTACTGGGCAAAATCGGGTTTCTTTGCCTCCGATACAAAATTTACCTCCAGACCCTTACTAGTGAGATTCAACGCATAGGCATCGTGGATAGCCTGTCGTGCCGAGAGCAGTATCATGCTAATTCTCCGTATCTAGCAATGAGCACAGCATCAGCACGACCATTGTCTTTTTTCCGATGAACGTCCGCATCAGGGTAGAGGTCGAGAACCTTACCTCTCGATGCATCCTTGTGAGCGCCGATAAGCCCTGCACGACGTTTCCATGATTGAGGGGTTACATAGGTCACAGGAAGCCCTAAGAGACTGACTGCGGACTCGACTGCTCCGTATGAGCGCCCGAAGTTAAACATCGAGACAACGCCCTGACCTGGCATCGCTCCAACTTTTTCGAGATAGACCATCTCAACATCGTTCCGGGTATAACCCCCGAAAATATCCATTAGCCCATAGCCGTTAACCTTCTGCTTTTTCCCATCAGGGGATACCGGCATATCCACCAGCTTTATAATTCGCTTACTGGTACTTTCCAGTACTGCAATCCCTCCACTCAGACCCGGGTCGATCCCAATAATTATTTTCATAACTTCCCTATCCCTAAATTCTCTTTTTTTCTTCCCTGAAGGCTTTTGCTTTTTAAGACCTCTTTCCCGGTGTTTTCTAGGTGCTTCCTTCGCCTCATCCCATCCATCCCTCTCTTTAAGAGAGAGGGAGGGGGAGTGGAGGCAGCAGCCAAAGGCACCCGACAAGGCCACAAGCCAGTAAAATCAAGGGTTTCAGAGGATGGGGGTGAGAAAGAAAAAAAGACATTACTCACCCCCGGTGAGGTGTTGAAGCTTTTGAGCTTTTTTTGCTCAAAAAATAGCCAGCTATTTATGAGATTCAATCGTCTGCTCAAAAGACAATATCCCGGCCTTTTTGTGCGATAGCGACAAAGGGCTCATCGACCTCTAAAAAGCCCCGCTCGACAAGGGCAGTAAATGTCCGTCCCCAGTTTTTTTTAGGAACAATGCCTTTATCCGTTACTGCATCTTTGAGATTCCTTATCTCAATACGGGCGAGAGCAGGATCACGGCCTGAGCCTGCAAGAACAGTCTTTGCACAGACGATTTGCTTATTGAGTATTTTGATAATCTCTATCTGCTTCTGACCGATATTGATTTCCGCCTGTCTCCTTCCTGCTTCTGCCGATTTTTCCTGAGCTTCCTCACGCTTTGCGAGCATGTCTGCATTCTTGTCAAAGTAACTGAGAACGCAGCTGTATTGAGGCTCACCATCGTCATCCATGAAAGGGAGCCGGACCGGATCAAAGAGGAAATTAACAGGCTCCGGCTCATCGGCATCTTTCATCTTCTTTGCAGTGATTTTTACTTCGTCGTCTGATTTGACGACCGCATACTCCGCATCGAGCGCACCCTTGAGCGCACTGTTGCCACGGGCACGATCCTTCGCCCCGACCCCGGTGTGGTGGACGATCAAGACGCAGCACTCATACTTGGAACGTAGTAGCTGGTCGATGTTGTTGATGAAGGTGTTCATTTCCTTCGTCGCATTCTCATCGCCGGGACCGAAGTTTCTCGCCAAGGTATCAATGACAATCATTGAGGGGATAACACCGC
>OODV01000583.1 GCA_900299555.1 uncultured Endozoicomonas sp. | reverse complement strand
GATATGCCGGTATCCCCGGAAGGGAATAAGCGGAAGGTTAACGGCTATGGACTGATGACTATTTTCGGGGGCTATACCCGGAACGATGTTGAGATGGTCTATCTCGAAAAAGTTGGGGCGATGCCAGGTCAGGGCGTTGTCTCGATGTTTAACTTCGGGAGGTCATACGGGGCAGTAGAATCCGCTGTGAGCCTAATGGGCTTTCCCCTGACCTATGTAACCCCTCAATCATGGAAACGCCGTGCAGGACTGACAGGGAGCGGAAAGGATGCATCGAGAGGTAAGGTGTTAGACCTCTACCCGGATGCGGACGTTCATCGAAAAAAGACAATGGTCGTGCTGATGCTGTGCTCATTGCGAGATACGGAGATAAGCGGGCATGATACTACTCTCGGCAAGGCAGGCGATACATGACGCTTATGCCGTTCACTTAACGGGCAAGAGCTATGCTATTGATTCTCAGGAGTTTTGGGAAAGTAACCAAGGGAAAAATCCCAATATCAATCAGCAAATTTGTAATGCTGTTGAAGCCGGGATGATTATCTCAACGGTTGAAGGGCTGGATGAGCCTTACAAGTCATGGGCAAAGTGGGCATACGGTCCCCGGACAGAGCACCACTTGCCAGATCAGGGACGCTTCTTTGAATGGCTGGATAGGGACGTTCGGCAAAACCTGGAAAGCATTGAGAGAAAATACCGGGAGGTGACCAAGGAGATAATTCGTGATGTCGTGGCCTATGCCGTTCTGGATTACCGGGCGTTTGTCATCAATGAAATACACTTGTACCCGGTTAGTCTGATTATCAATCGCTGCAACATTCAGCGACAGAACTGGAAGCGTGACTTTGAACCATGGCATGAGTATTACTGGCAATTCTGTGACCAGCAGTTAGACCGAATGGCATTAGTCCCGCTGGCAAATTCCGTTCAACGGCTGAAATATGGCAAGGAGCAAACTGACTAAGTTTTGAACGTTTTTTCACCAAAACTTGCTAATGATTACAAAAACGGTTACTTTGTCAGAACAATCAGAAACCTCACCCAGAGATGGCGTGAGGTTTTTTTTCGCCCGAAATTCCTCCTGTGCAGGACGCACTTATGCCTGACCTCTCCGACCGTCTGGATCGTATTGATACGAAGCTGGACAGATTGAGCGAGGCAGTATCCCAACTCGCCAGAATCGAAGAACGAATTTCCCACCAGAACGAAAACATGGGCACGATTGATGCCCGTCTCAACGATATGGAAACCCGTATCCGCACCCTCGAACGTTCGAGCAATTCAAGAGGTGTCATCCTCGCCGGGATTGAACGGTTCGGCTGGATCGTTATTTCAGCAATGATCGGCCTCGCTGCCTACTTCGTTCGAAAGTAATTTATTCAGGGAAGCCCGATGACTCCAAGGATGGAAACTAATTACATCGTTATCCATTGCTCGGCTACCCGTGCCGATCAAGGTGTGACGACTGAGGACATACGACATTGGCATACCGTCGATAATGGCTGGTCGGATATCGGCTATCACTGGATTATCGAACGGGATGGAGCGATCAAGCATGGTCGGCATTCACAGGCTCAAGGTGCCCACGTAAGGGGTCATAACCATGAGTCGGTCGGTGTCTGCATGATCGGCGGTATTGATGAGAATGGTGATCCAGAGGATAACTTCACATCAGAGCAATGGCTCATGCTCGAAATGCTGGTCGAAACCTTAGAACTCCGCTACCCGGAGGCAGAGGTTGTCGGGCATTACTTCTTCACTCCCTACAAGACCTGTCCGAACTTCATCGTTGAGGACTGGCGGGAGTCTATTCGATGACCTGGGCGGCAGCAATTCCAGTTATCGGGAAGATCATCGAGAAAATTATCCCTGATCCTGA
>OODV01000258.1 GCA_900299555.1 uncultured Endozoicomonas sp. | reverse complement strand
TGCTGGTGGTTGGTGGGCGCTGTGTTTTTAGTTTGCTCAACGTACACCTATAAAAAAGCCCGCAGTATGCGGGCCTTTTTTATAGGTGTATTACTCTCTAACCGGAGCGGCGGGTAAATAGCTGTTTGTTGTTAGTGGCTTTCACCATATCCGTCAAAATAACACCTGCTTCCTGAAGAAAGGCATCGGGCTCTTTATCTTTCTTCTTCTGTCCCAGCTCCTGGTTATTGATCTCTTCCAGCTCATCCAGGTTGTTCAGCAAGGCTTGGCCTCTGGATTTTCTCAGGCGATTTTCGATGGCCAGACGCTGGCTTCGCATGGTTTGTAATTCAAGTTGACGCCTTTCCTGATTGAGAGATACTTTGGTCTGATTTTCATAATGCTCAAAGTAGTCTTTCATCTCATGAAGGTAAACAAAGTCAGCATTTTTATGAGTGCGATACTCATGCTTTTTCTGTAGGTCAGGCAGGTAAGGGCTAAAATCTGCATAGGGTCTGAATGAGGCTGGTGCTATGTTATCCCATGGGAGTGCATCTGGTAGCGTGTCTTCACCAATATCACGGCCATCATACAGGGATGGGAAGATGATATCGGGGATTACTCCGCGGTTTTGTGTACTCTGGCCTGAAACACGGTAGAACTTGGCAAGAGTCAGCTTAAGCTGGCCATGGTTTAATGGCTGAATGCTTTGTACGGTACCTTTACCATAGCTCTGGCTGCCGACAATCAGAGCCCGGCCATAGTCCTGCATGGCCCCGGCAAAGATTTCAGACGCTGATGCGCTGAGGCGGTCAATCATTACGACCATTGGCCCATCGTAGAGTTGATCAGAATCGGGGTCTTCCTGTCTTTCAGAGCGGCCTCTGTTGTTACGGACCACAACGGTAGGCCCTTTGTCAATAAAAAGCCCTGTCAGCTCATTTGCTTCCTGCAAAGAGCCGCCTCCATTACCGCGAAGATCTATTACCAGTCCATCGACTTTCTCTTTTTTCAGTTTGTCGAGTAGTCTGCGGACATCACGGGATGTGCTCTTGTAGTCGGGGTCACCAGACTGGGCCGCCTTGAAGTCAATATAGAAGGTTGGCAGCTCAATCACACCGATTCGGCCAGTTTTGCCATTCATGGGGACTTCAATAATCTTGCTTGAAGCATCTTGTTCTTCCAGCTTGACTCGGTCACGGACGATCTCATAGACCCGAGTGCTGCTGTCTTTACTGCTGCCAGGAATGATCTCCAATCTCACCAGAGTATGCTTGGCGCCACGGATCAGCTTAACAACGTCGTCCAGACGCATGCCGACAACATCTTCAAGCTCGCCTTTTTTTCCTTGTCCGACACTAACAATTTTATCGCCAGGCTTGAGTTGTCCTGCTTTTTCAGCCGGGCCGCCGGCAACGACACTGACAACTTTGGTGTACTCATCTTCTGCCGACAACACGGCTCCGATCCCTTCAAGGGAAAGGCTCATGTTGATATCAAAATTCTCTGCAGTTTGTGGAGAGAAGTATTGAGTATGAGGGTCGTAGATCCCTGCAAAGGCATTAATGTATGTCTGGAATGCATCTTCGCTTTTGCTTTGATGCAGTCTGCGAAGCAGGTTGTTATTCCTTCTGCGCAGCTGACTGATAATCTCTTCATCCGTTTTATTGTTCAGCTTCTGGCTTAGTACACTATCTTTAAACTGCTTGCTCCATAGATCTTGCTGGGCATTCTTGTTTAGAAGCCACGGTTCATCCTTGCGCTCAATGATCAGCACTTCATTCTTTTTGAGGTTCAGGTCTTTTATGCCGCTGTCCAGTTGCGCCAGCATAAAGCGAGCTCGCTCTTCAGCTCTTTCTCGGTAACGATTAAAAATGGAAAAAGCAGGGTTTAGGTCGCCACTTTTCAAGGAGTCACCCAGTTTTTTCCGGTAAGGCTCAAACTCTTGAATATCGGACTGTAGGAAAAAGCTGCGATTTGGATCCAATCGATCCAGGTAACGATCAAACACCTTTTCCATATTGCTTTGATCGAGAGGGATTTTCCGATAATGACTGCGTGAGAGTAATTGAACTACGTGAACACTGGCAATGGCCTGTTGCAGGTTTGGACTCAGAGTCGGAACGGGCTGGCTGATGTCCTTATCAACGGCTTGAGCCAGAGTTGCAGTGAAAAGCAGCGACAGAAAGAATAGCAGGATTCCTTTGGCTGGCTGCAGTTTCGATATCATAGAGGCTCTAGCTCCGTGTCATTCTGTCTGTTGAAGAGTGCCATCCTGGCTCAGTAGTAGCCTGACGGCTAAGACGTTTTCCATTACTCAAATCATCGCTCAGCTTGTCAAACTCTTGAGTTATTCCATGGGACTGATTACAGCATAATACAGTCACCTGACGTAAGACAGCCGTTGAGCCTTTGAGACCTGACAACTTTATGTAAATCAGGCCGTTAATCTAAAGTCGATAAAATGGGTGAATACATCCTATTCCAACAAGGCTGCTGGAAAAAATCAATGATTCATTTGGTGTGAAAGGGGGTTGTGAAGAGTTTACAGCATCAAAGAGAAGGGGCAAAGGCCGCTTAACTGCCTTTGCCCGAAATAGGAAGGTAATCTTGTCAGTATAGGACTCAGTTATAACCTTTGATAAAACCACCGGTTTCATCAAATGACTGTGTCAAAGGCAGGGTCGTTGAAGCCTTTAACAACGGTTTAATAGGGTTAATTGTACTGCGATGAATTGAAAAAATATTCTGGGACTGAGAAGTTGGGCGCAGTGCTGGTCGGCTTTTTGGTTGAGCTTTCATCGGGTTGCCTGTGATAGTGGCTGGTCTATTGACATCAGTAAGAATAGCAATATCGGCCAAATAATTGTAGTCTGAAATTGTACGTATGGCAAGGGTTTACGTTGCATTTTGCAAATAAATGTAATTTGGGGGCTGATGCATGATGTGCTGTGAAGAGCATGCATTCCAGTGTTTATTTGTAAAACAATTGATATAAGGAACTTCTAGAGCAGTGGTTGTTCTGATTTCTGGTTTCAACAACCTGGCTGCTGTTTTGATAAAACGTCAGTTCTCATTGGACTCTTCAGTTACTCAAAGCTTTTTAAAGAGTTCGGTTGCTCTTGAATTTAATAAAAGTAGTGGTTATCTGTATGTATGGTGTTCCCGGCAATATTGTATCTCAGCAATGTTTCACAAGCACGAATCAGGGGAACTATTATTGGTTAGGAGCTAATACTCAGGTATCTCAGTCAAATTGGAACAGTCGTGTGGCTAGAGTTGTTCCCGAGCCAGTCATTTATTTGCAGAGTCAGTTCTACACCCCGGGCAGAATACCTGCCGAGATGCGTCAGTATGCTTCCCATGTTAATTCGTATAGTGGTTCTAATTATATTCCTGCTTCTACTGATGTTTGTCCTATTGCAGGATGTGCTCCTGGATTTCAGCCGTTACGGCAAAGCTGTTTTACATGTATTCGATATATGGATGACTACAATCCTCCTACAGTTTATCAGCCCAGTGGTTTTGTTCCGCTATATCAAGGAATTAACACTCAAGAGGATTGTTATATTTTGGGAGATATTGAAGTGCACTCTCATCAGGGTTCTATCTATCAACCACCTGGGATGCCCGGAAGTACGGTCGACAATTATATAGGTGTTCAGCAGGCTACAGGTACTCAACAAACTTATGATCCGGCGTTACCAGTACAATTTTACGATGTGGGAGGAGGTGTCATTACGACAATATTTAATACCGCACCTCTACGTGCCTGTGGCTATGACAACCTGGTTGTTAGTAAGGTTGGGGAAGATTTAGTTAGGCCAAAAAATGCTGGAAGTTCAAGGGATTTAACAGTGGCAGAAGTGATTCATATCCCTTCTGAAGAGGCGGCGGCTATTAATCAGCCACCCGCAAATAACGAAGTGCCTGCAGATAATAAAAATGAGTATGTTGACGCAGATCCAGAAAGATCTTCTACAAGAGCTGCCCAGTCCCAAAGAAAAGCGAGAAGGCTGAAGCAGGCTTCAGGCCCAAATTATCATGGCTCCTGTTTGCCAAAAAAACAGGGTGTAAAACCAAAGGTATCGTTGTCCAGAGAATTTTATCCTGAACCGAATAGCGCTAGGACTGATTCCTTACGCTCCCCTCGTGAGGGTGATGCTAAATCAGGCTCTGCTAAGAGTCAGGCTATAGGCAAAGCTAAAGTTGTAGAGCTCTCATCTATCTGTCTTATGAAAGAAAGTCTCGAACTCTTATTAGAGGATATGAGTAAGGGAGATAAGTGCTTTTTTATAGCGCAGTTGGAGTCAGTTCTAAAAGCTATTAAAAATGAAACAAACAGGGTGACCTTTACTCACTGGCAAGTAAAGATGTTTGCAGATGCACGCGTATCGCTGGAGCTTTCTCTTAAAGAACAAGTAGAACTTAATAACAAGGAGAAAATGAGAGAAATTCTTGCACTCTTTGAGTCCTTGGATCTTATTCTTATGGAATCCATACGAGACAATTTTGGTTCTCCCGATAAGCAAAAGTTTAGAATTGCTTTTCAGGTGTTTGATGCAGTTGTGTCTGAAGGGGGAGTGGACTTCGATTATTACAAACTTTTTAAGCCGGAATGGATATGTTTGTTTGATCAAATTCCTCCTGTTCTAATTGCAAACCTGATAATGAAGGCATCTGGAAACAAAAAGGTATCTTTGAGAGCACAGTACGATTTGGTAAGTGCGGCTTATGAGTGCTTTAAACGACAGATTTTGGGCGATGAGCAGGCAAGAATGGAGGTGGGGGAGGTTGAGGAATGTTTTAAGTTATTCTGGCGTAGCTTTTGCCGGTTATCTCTCTATTTCGGGCAATTGTCTGATAAAGGTCTGTTGCCCGCAGAGCATTCCTTTTTGGAAGTGAGTATCCGAGGTGATCAGAGGGATATTCATTTTGAAAAGAAAAAATATCTAATGGCATATGAGAAAAAGAGAGTTGACTGGATAGATAGTAAACGCAAAAGGATAGAGCTGGCAGCGCAAAAGAAGGAGGAGGGTGGAGAGCTTGTGCCAGTGGCTAAAGCAAGCGAGTTAGCTGCTTTACCTCAAAATGTAACTGATACTTCTCCTGAAATAGTTCCCACTAAAGAAAATTTGATGCCTTTAGAGTCAGATTTTCAGGTTCTTCAGCGAGCAGCTTTGCTATTTAGTATGGAAAACTTTCCTGAGGCTAAGCTTCTTTATGAAAAGGTGGCTAAGAAAAATGACGGTACACCACAAGTTTGCTTCAGTCTTGTTGCTTTGTGTGAAATTGAATTAAATGAGTTTTTGGCCAGAGAGTTGCCAAATATTCATGAGGTTCAGGAGTCAGCGGCGTTGGTATTTAATGATTATTCCAAGGGGTATTTTTCCAGAAGTCATCACGTAAGCATCAAGGAATCTGAGCTTGAAAAGTATTCGGATAATGCAAGTGAGCTTTGTGAGCGGCTTTTACGTGAATGTGATTTGCCAATGAAAAAGCAGCTGTTATTGATTGATGAGCTGAGTAGAAATATGCAAAGTACACCTGATAATGGTACCGATTTGGCAGGCCAATTTGAGTTGCATCGTAAGGCTGTGACAGCTGTAAATAAACGAATGGATGGTGTCCTTGAATCGCTGGAATTCTCCCTGCTTCAGATCTCGGATGGTATTTCTTATAGAGACTGGTGGTTGGGGAGACTCTCAACTGTATCGTCAGCGAAATCCGATAGTAACAATACTTCAGAGCAGCGCTTGTCAGCTAAAGATGCATCTGAGTATAGGGAAAAAATGCAAAAGGGTGCTACGGAGTTACGGCGGCTAAGGTCTCAGCGATCCTGCACGCAGGAATCACTAGCATCGGCTTCTCTATGTAAGCCTTCGACGAGCATATAATGTGAGGTGCTTGCCAAAGGCTTATATTTTGGTTTGCCTGATTAAAAAGGTAGCTGATTTAATTTAAAAAACTTGATCAGAGTATGGCTCAATTCAAGCGCATCTTCAGTGCCAGCCAGTTCTCGGATTGAGTGCATGCCAAACGTCGGTAATCCCAGGTCCAGAGTTCTTACCCCAAGTATACCGGCAGTCAGTGGGCCAATAGTACTGCCGCAGGCCATATCGGTTCTGGTAACAAAGTGTTGTACTTTGTTGCCACTTGCCTGGCAAAGCGTGCGATAAAGTGCGGAAGTTTCATCATTGGTGGCATAACGCTGGTTGGCATTGACTTTGATGACAGCTCCGTGATTCAGTTTTGGTGCGTGATGTTCGTCATGCTTGCTGGCATAGTTGGGGTGGATGCCGTGGGCATTATCCGTTGAAATCAGCATGGAGCGGTTCATGGCTCGGGTCAGTGACTCACCTGTGCCATAAATTCTTTCCAATACGTTCTTCAGGAAAGGCCCCTGGGCTCCGGTGGTTGAGACACTACCGACTTCTTCATGGTCATTACACACCAGCAGAGCAGTCGCGTCAGATGCTTTGTGATTAATCAGAGACTTCAGGCCAACATAGCAGCTGAGCAGATTATCCAGTCGAGCACTGGCGATAAAGTTGTCTTTCAGGCCAATAACAGCAGCACTTTGGGTGTCATAGAAAGAGAGGTCATATTCCATCACTTCCTGGCAGTCGTTGTGCCCATTAAGTGTTAGTTCTTCTTTCAGTAGCTCCCGGAAATCGACTTTCTCGTCATCAGCGAGCTGGAAAAGAATAGGGGGAATATCGTTTTGTGGATTGACTGCACGGCCGCTATTCACTTCGCGGTCTAAATGAATGGCCAGACTGGGGATAATGGCGATAGGGCGCTCAAAATTGATCAGTTTATGGCAAAGCTGATTCTGGTCGTTGAGGTATTGGACACGGCCGGCGAGTGAAAGGTCACGGTCGAACCATGGGTTTAACAGGACGCCGCCATAAACCTCTACGCCTAGCTGAAAATAGCTGTGCTTGTTCAATTCTGGCTGTGGTTTTACTTTCAGGCAGGGAGAATCGGTGTGTGCTCCCACCATTCTGGCGCCCAAATCGGTTTTGCCCATGGTAAACGCAACAATGGAAGATCCATTACGGGTTACGTAATATTTTTCGCCTTCTTTGAGAGACCAGGAGTCTGATTCATTCAATGGCTGGAAGCCCGCTTCCTGAAGTTTGGCCACCATAGTGGCTACCGCATGGTAAGGGGTTGGAGAAGTGTTTAGGAACTGGATAAGCTCCTGATTAAAGTGTTCTTTGCTCATGGGGCTACCTTGCAATTTAAGTTGTGATCTTACTACAAAGATATGTTTTATTTCATTTCGTTATGGGATGAGTTTGCGCAAGTTTACATTAGGACGATGAATGAAGATTGGTTCTTTTTAATTTCATGTGGGTAAGCAGGCTTTGCTCACCTTGGTAAAGTCCAGCTTACCTGTCAGCAGATATACCATGATTTTGAAGTG
>OODV01000006.1 GCA_900299555.1 uncultured Endozoicomonas sp. | reverse complement strand
GAGTCATCAGAACATTGCTGCAGTCGGGCTGGCCAATAAAATTGCCCGTATTGCCTGGGTGGTGATGACCCGACGGGAAGCTTATAAAGCGGCCTGATCCTGATAAAGGTCAGGCGTTAACGGAAACACAAACACTGAGGCAACATGTGTTGCCCACGATTGCGAAGAGAATGAGTTATTGATGGCAAACAGGTAAAAACCGACAACCTGAAACCTGAACGAAGGCCCGACTCTTTGAAGTCGACTCTGTGATTAAGGACAGGTTGTGCGGATTCCCATCAGGGCCAGGGGCTGCATCACAACAGCACCGTTAACAGGCCGGATATATGTGGGCAGTTATCTTTGTTTACCAATCAGTAAAACAGGCTCTTGCAAAACGGGGCGAACCATATATGCTTTCGTGATTTTGTCACTTCCCTTTTTTAAACTGGGGCAGTTATTTTGAGACAGACTCTCAGGGGGCGGGCGTCCTTCTCATCATTCTTCTCACTGGGACTGACAGGACTGTTTTTGCTCCCGGTATTAGCTGGGGTAGGCAGCATCATGTTGCCCGCCTTTAGCTATATGCCTGTGTTGGGCTTTGACACTTTTAGCCTGACACCATGGCAAAGGCTTCTGGATACTCCTGGTTTGGCTGAGATGTTACTGCTGAGTCTAAAGACCTCTATTTTATCAACCCTGCTGTCACTGCTCCTTGCTTTCGGAGTCATCTGCTTTTCATGGGGGACACCGCTTTGGTATAAAGTACAGCGCTGGTTGTCACCACTGATGGCTGTACCTCATGTAGCTCTGGCTTTTGGTATTGCGTTTGTGCTTATGCCAAGTGGCTTGTTAGCTCGACTTATTGCTGCTTTTGTTGGCTGGGATTATCCTCCAGACTGGCAGACTGTCCAGGATCCATACGGCATAAGTCTTATATTATTGCTGGTTATCAAAGAAGCACCTTTTCTGATTTTTATGATGGCCGCTTCTATTGTTCAGCTGCCTGTGGCAGACACACTCAGGCTTGGGAGCAGTCTCGGGTTCCAGTCAGGAGTGACCTGGTTAAAGCTGATATGGCCACAGCTTTACCCGATGATTCGTTTGCCAGTGTATACGGTATTGGCGTTTTCAATTTCCGTTGTCGATATCGCTCTGGTTATTGGGCCAGCAAATCCACCAACCTTTGCAGTACAAATTCTTCAGTGGATACAGGATCCGAATCTGGCCAATAGTTTGCTGGCGGCTTCTGGGAGCTTGTTGCTACTGCTGCTGGTGGTTGCGGTTGTCGGAGCATTTTATCTGGCAGAATGGCTCTTGAATAAGCGGGCGAGAAACTGGTTGACCAATGGTCATCGTGGTCGATTCAGTTCTTTCTGGCTGTCGTTGGCCACAAAAGCCTGGCAGGCATTACTCATGCTGTTTCTGTGTGGAGGAGGGGCTCTGCTGATATGGTCATTTGTCTGGCGCTGGCGGTTTCCTTCCCTCTGGCCAGACTGGTCTTTACGAAGTTGGGAGAGAGCCTGGGGAGGCATGAGTGAACCTATTGCAAATTCACTCCTGATTGGTTTAACCGCCACTATCATTGCCAACATTATCTCGGTCATATTGCTTGAACTAAACGATCATCAACGACAAAAAAATGAATCAGCTGGCAGGTGGCTATCTCTCGTCACCAGTGGCGCCATGTATATTCCGCTGCTGGTGCCACAGATGACTTTTTTGTTTGGTGTTCAGATTCTGTTACTTCAGTGGGGAGCTGAAGGTCATTGGTTGACAGTGGCCGGTCTGCATTTGCTGTTCGTATTGCCATACTGCTTTCTGAGTTTGACCGGTCCCTGGCAGCATTATGACCAGCGGCATAGTCACCAGGGTCTGCTGTTATCCGGATCCTGGTTGAGAACATTTCTGCAAGTAAAGCTGGGAATTCTCTGGCGACCATTGATGGCCAGTCTTGCTCTGGGCTTTGCTGTAAGTATTGCTCAATATCTGCCAACCCTGTTTGCCAGTGCAGGAAGAGTAACGACGGTAACAACCGAAGCGGTTGGGCTGGTTGCCGGGGGAAATCGTCGTTTGATTGGCGTATATGGGCTTGTTCAGATGGCTCTGCCTTTCATTGCTTATGCTATGGCTTTTTGTCTGAGTCATTGGACACTTGGAAATGGACGCATTGTAAGGAGGCTGAATAGTTGAGCCTGGTTCTTGATAAAATTGACATCAGCCTTAATAGCCAGAGGCTCTTGAATAACATCTGTTGCCGCATTGAAAGCGGGGAAGTGTTATCAGTTCTGGGTCCCAGTGGTTGTGGTAAAAGCAGTTTATTAAATCTGATTTGTGGCACATTGCCAGCTAATTTTGAGTACTCAGGACAGATTATTTTAGAGGATGTGGTTCTTAATCATCTGCCTCCGCATAAACGACAGGTTGGATTACAGTTTCAGGATCACTTGCTGTTCCCCCATATGACCGTTGGTGAGAATCTGGCCTTTGCATTACCCGGTGGCTATAGGAAAGCTGAGCGCAGGGAAAGGGTTGAGCAGGCGCTGGTCGACTGTGGGATGTCAGATTTTTCCAGGCAGAATCCATCTATGCTGTCTGGTGGGCAAAAAGCAAGAATCAGCTTGATGAGAACTTTGCTGTCTGAACCAAAAGCCTTGCTGTTGGATGAACCTTTTTCCAGGTTGGATACAACGCTTAGAAAGAGTTTTCGCCACTTCGTTTTTGAACAAGTTCAGTGTCGCAGGATACCTGCTCTTATGGTGACCCACGATGAGCAGGATATCCCGGATAAAGGCGGCGTGATCAGGTTGAACTAGGAGCCTTCCGGGGTTACCACTGACCTACCTACCGGCAACTGCTCCTTGCGTTGCACTAGCTCCTGCATCCATGCAGTCGTGCGAAAAAGCCGAATTTGACCAATTTTCATGCTGTTTTTCGTTGAATAGAACAACTATCCGCCTCGAATCAGCATAAAAGCTGACTCAAATCGAACTTTTTCGGTTCTTTTTAATTTCATGTGGGTAAGCAGGCTTTGCTCACCTTGGTAAAGTCCAGCTTACCTGTCAGCAGATATACCATGATTTTGAAGTG
>OODV01000020.1 GCA_900299555.1 uncultured Endozoicomonas sp. | reverse complement strand
GGCTTTCTCACCCATTTTTGATACACTGCTTTCAGTGATTTTCTTGATCATCTCCATCAACCCCAATCATTGCTCATTGATTCGGAATAGATTCGGACTCAGTCTGCCGAAACGGTATTGCAACTTTCTGGTATGATCTTACTAATTAGCTCAGAGTGCCAGATATATCAAGGGGTGTAGGGTTGTTCATTATTGGTGATATAGTACCTAATAGCAGGGTTTCTACGACCTTCCCTCTCCATGTGAGAGTAGGTCATCGCCAGGCACCCATTAGAAAACCCCGACAGAGCGATCTGTCGGGGTTTTTTTATGTGTATTTAAAAATCAGTAAGTTAATGACAAAACTTTCTTGTCAGTAAGAATCGAATTTGTACCAGATGACTAGGTATAAGTGCCTGCAGACTTGATTGATATTACTGATAATAATCTTCCCCCCTTCATAACAGAAAAGTACTGGGATACGGCTTGATAATCATGTCGTTGAAAATGGACTTATCAAGCTTTTTAAAGACCATGCATTATAAACCTGTCTTATACGTCATCGGTTTACTATTGATGACGCTTGCGGCATTGATGTGTATACCGCTTCTTGCCAATATTATTTTTAACACACCTGCGCATCATATGGCGTTCACCTTATCGCCCATACTCACCTTTGGGGCTGGGGGGATCTTATGGTGGTCCTGTAAAACAGAATTCTTTGGGCTGAGATCGAGAGAAATTTTTCTATTAACAAACTCGAGCTGGATACTGGTTTGTGTTTTTGGTGCTTTGCCATTTATTTTTGAGACAGAGATCAGTTTCACAGATGCTTTCTTTGAAACCATGTCGGGAATCACAACAACGGGCTCAACAGTACTTGTTGGTCTTGATCATATGAATCCTGGCATTCTTATGTGGCGATCTGTACTTCAATGGCTGGGTGGTATCGGCTTTATTGTTATGGCTGTTGCTGTTCTTCCATTTTTAAAGGTTGGTGGTATGCGCCTTTTTCAGAGTGAGTCTTCAGACTGGTCTGAAAAAGTAATGCCCAGATCAGGAGTAATAGCAAAGCGAATTGTCCAAACTTACCTTGGTTTGAGTGCCTTATGTGCTGTCTTTTACTATATGGGTGGGATGACAGTATTTGAAGCCATTAACCATTCGATGGCAACGTTGTCTACCGGAGGGTTCTCAACCTCCGATGCATCAATGGCGTACTTTGATAATGCAGCGATCCACTGGACAGGAACTCTGTTTATGCTGGTTGGTAGTTTTCCTTTTGTATTGTTGGTGAGATTTTTCTCAGGAAATGCAGAACCAATATGGAAGGACTGCCAGGTAAGAGGCTTTCTTAAACTGCTGGTTGCTGTATGGAGCTCTATGACCATTTGGTTAGTTATGAACTCTGATTACCGTATTTTTGATGCTTTGACTCTTGTTGCTTTTAATACGACATCAGTCATTAGTACAACAGGTTTCGCTCTGACCGACTACTCCCTTTGGGGAGGTTTTGCCGGTGCAGCATTTTTCTTCTTGAGCTTTATTGGTGGTTGTTCCGGCTCTACCAGTGGTGGTGTGAAAATATTTCGTTTTCAGCTTGGATTGAGGTTGCTCAATGTTCAGCTGAAACTTCTTAGCCACCCTCGAGCCTGCTTCAGTATGCAATACAATGGGCAGCCAATTACCTCTGATATCATCCGCTCTTTTGTTGGTTTCACATTCTTCTTTCTGATGCTGACAGGCATTATGACGTTGTTGCTTAGTTTGATGGGGCTCGACTTTATTACCAGTTTGACCGGAGCCGTGACTGCCATTGCCAACGTTGGGCCAGGTCTGGGAGAGATTATTGGGCCAGCAGGTAATTTTGCACCACTTCCAGATATGGCCAAGTGGTTACTGGCTGTGGGTATGTTGATGGGGAGACTGGAAGTTATCACTGTTTTAGTAATGTTTACATCGGCGTATTGGCGACGCTGACAATTTCTTACATTATTGGCAGTTGAAAAAAATAATATGGCCATTATATTACATGTAACACTTGTTACATGTAATTAGTCTCAGGGCTAGTCAGAAAGGTCGAGAGATTGTTCATGGTACAGCGGAAAAACGCTGCACATTATCAAAGGCAGTTTCGCTCCAGAATGAGAGAGCAGGGGCTGGTAAAAAAAGAACTCTGGATTCTGCCAGAGAATGCCAGTCTACTCCGTGATATTGAGCAGCAACTGCGGCAAACAGATTCTTATCAACCAGCAGGAAATACCAACATGACCCAGTCAAATAGTGTTTGGACGATGCAAAGTCTGTATGAAGCGCTATCCCGTGATTCTCTGAGTAGCAGTGGCAATGCCGTGTTGAACCTGGTGGATGGAACGGAGCCCTGTCTGGAAATCAGTATGACGGAATTTGGTGATTTACCGATCTATCTAACAGTATCCGGAGAGCAGATTATTGCCGATGCAGTGCTATGGCCACTATCGATGGTAAAAAATCCAGTGACGCTTAATGATGAAGTTTTGAGAACACACAAATTGTTTCCGCTTTCTACCATTAGCCTGGATCGCTTTCCTGATGGAAATGAGTACTACACCATTTTTGGTGCATTGAGTTCATCGTCCTCTCTGCAGAATATCGTGCAGGAAATAGAAACTCTGGCAGCGAATGCCATCAAGGCCACAGAAGCTTATGGAAGTCATTTAACTTCTGAATCAGTGGCATAAGTACAAAGACAATTTTTAAAATTTAGAAATGGGTAAGTGGAATGAGTATCTGGAATAAAGTGATGACCGCCCTTAAAGGGGCAACCAATGAGGTAGGTGAAGCCATTGCTGATAGTAATGCATTGCGAATACTGGATCAGGAAATTCGGGAAGCCAGTGATCAACTTCAGCAATCAAAAACTCAGCTGGCCGGCATCATGGCGAAGCAAAAGCTCTCCTCGCAAAAATGTGTAGAGCTGAAGGAGAAAGTCGCAGAGTATGAAAACTATGCGATGAAAGCTCTGGACCAGGGTGATGAGCCATTGGCTACTGAAGTTGCCAGTCGTATCTCTGAATATGAAACCCAGCTCAATTCAGAGCAGGAGATGGAAAAGAGCTTTGCAGATAGTGTTGTCAGTTTAAAGAAAGCCATTGTTGATGCAGAATCCAATCTACGTCGTCTGAAGCAGCAGGTCGATACGGTTAAAGCGACAGAGTCTGTACAGAAGGCTCAGGCTGCCTGTGCTGCTAAGCATAGTGGCGTTAACTCTAAAATGGCTACAGCTACTGATTCACTTGAGCGCATTAAACAACGTCAGGCAGAAAGAGCAGCTCAAATGGAAGCTGCCAGTGAACTTTCAGGTGACACTGGCGAGTCCGATCTGCAGGCAAAGCTCAAGGCTGCAGGTATTGCTCAAGGCGATTCAAATGCCTCCAGTGTATTGGAAAGACTGAAGGCGCGGCAGAAGTAGTAATCAGGATGGCGGTGATGTCAAAGCTGTCCCTATTCCCAGCAGGATGAAGGCAGAACCTGTCACCCATTTACCCCACTGGCGTCGAAGGCTATCGTGGGGTAAATGTTTACCTATATTGCCAGAAACAAGTCCAACTACCGCATCAATTGGAAATGCAACGGCAACAAACATTAAGCCAAGCATCATGATATCGATCTGGGTTGAAGGGCTGGCTGGATCGATAAATTGAGGAAAGAAAGCCAGGAAAAACAGAATAACCTTTGAGTTTAGCACATCGGTAATGACACCCTGATAAAAAACCTTTTTCAGAGCTACTTTCGAAATGTACTGATTAATATTTGACTCTCTCCTGGCAAGAAAAGTACGAACACCCAGGTAACAGAGATAAGCTGCTCCTGCATATTTAATACAAGCAAACGCCATTGTTGACGATGCGATAAGAGCAGATAGTCCAAGAGATGCAATAATGGTATGGATTAAAACACCGGTATGTATTCCCAGTGCAGAAATAAATCCTGCCATAGCTCCTTGGGAAAGGCCTCGGGTAGTGATGTAAAGAAGATCTGGGCCGGGGGCCAAGGCAAGAATGAGGGTCGCTATCAAAAAAAGCGCCAGTGATGACTCGGACATAAGATATTCTCTTTTCTATTCATTGCCATCAAGTCGTAGGCCGCCTGTTATGACAGCCTGTCAGGGGTTGAAAGTATAGACCCGATTTCTCTATCAAGCGTTTAAAATGGTAGTTTGTTTTTATGATCTTTGACTGGTTTAAAAGTAAAAAAGAAGACAGTGTTTCTTTACCTTCGCCACTCAATCTGCGATTAGGCAGCGCTGTTGAGTTGGATTTGCTGCCTTTTCAGATGATGCGTGAAAAGCTAGGATTCACCTTGCCAGAAGGGCTTCAGACAATAGAGGCAGCTGGGTTTATAGATCTTGGTGCCGGTTCCGCTCTTAGTCGCTTTTATACGGCAGATGATGGATTTATTCAGATATCTACAAGTGGTGGTTATGAAACACAAAATATTGATGACATAAAATTCTTTGTATTCACTCAAACCCATAACATAGCCAGTCAGAGTGGGGTTAACCTTTGGGTTAGTGAAAATGGACTTATTGGGGATAAGCGTTTTCAGTTGGATGAAGCTCTTTATCAACGAGTATGGGATGAAACCATTCCAGGCAGAATCGAGCCAGTAAGTTTTACAGAAACGGTTCACAGTAGGGATGAGTCAATAGCTCCCTATGATGTCGACCACCTTACAATGCTCTACCAGCGGCAGATTGATGGTAGTGAGCGATATGAGTATCTTCTGACTTCTCTTGAGTTCAGTGGTGAAGATGAAGCTACAGCTGTCGTTAGTCTGGGCTTTGATCTTGAGCTTTCTTCCATGAATATCACCTGAGGCAATGAATCTATTGTCTGGCAAGGGTATCCTAGTGGCAGATTTATAATGTTCAGGAACTAACAGTATGGTTGCCATTACAGACTACCTGGCCGGAGTCCCTCTTTTTCTTGCCTATTTTGCAGTAGCACTGGTTTTAACGGGTATTTATGTTCTGGTTTATACCCGGTGTACCCCTCATGACGAAATGAAACTGATCAAGGCAAATGTACCGGCAGCATCGATTGCTTTTGCCGGTAGTTTGATTGGCTTTGTGCTGCCATTGGCAAGTGTTATCGAAAACTCTATCGATCTTGTCGACATGGCTCTCTGGGGTGCGGTGGCACTGATTGTGCAGTTGGCCACATTCTTTGGCTTGCAGTTGTTCTTACCAAAAATTTCAGACCGTATTTCTGATAACGAGTTAGCTTCTGGTATTTGGCTTGGTGGTGTCTCTATTGCAGCAGGACTCTTGAATGCTGCCTGTCTGACTTACTAATGCTGGAGCTAAATGAATAATGAAGCGATCAAAGAAGTTACAGCTTGCCATCATGGGGACTGCACCTTTTGTTATTACGGGCTGTGGAGATTCATCCAGAGAAGCCTTGGTATATAAAGATGCTGCCAGCTGCATTAAAGATGGTGTGATTTCGGAATCTGTATGCCGCTTTGAGTATAATAAAGCCTGGCAGAATCATTTAATGGCAGCGCCCAAATATAACTCTGGATCAGACTGCCAGCAGGATTTTGGTTCATCATGTCAGCAGCTGGCATCAGGTGAATATATTCCCACAATGGAAGGTTTCATGCTGGCTGCAGAACCTGGCTCTGGTAGAAGTTCCTTTACTGTTATTCCTCTTTATCTGGGAAGTGGGGGATTTTTCCGAACCGGAAATTACGACAAGGTTGGCAGTAGTTATAAGCAGGGGAAGGTCATCGTTGATAAAAAAGCAACGGCCAAGCCCTCTCTGAAAAGTACGACAATGAAGCGTGGCGGCTTTGGTAGTCGTTCAGCAGCCAGAGGAAGCTGGGGGGGATAATGTTACGTATTACCTCTGCACCCAGAAAAGACTGGACAAAGCTGGCAGAGTCTCTTGGGTTTCGGTTTCATACGATAGGCGGTGATCCTTATTGGGATGAGTCTGCTTATTACCAGTTCACAATGAAGCAGATTGAAACGGATATTGAAGACCCTACAGCAGAGATTCATCAAATGTGCCTGCATCTGGTGGATAGAGCGGTTCATTCAGAGCAGATGATGGAGCGCCTGCGCATTCCTGAGTATTTCTGGGACTATGTTCGAGAATCCTGGTTGAGACAAGATGCCCATCTGTATGGGCGCATGGACTTCTCCTATGATGGGAAATCTGCTGCCAAATTTTATGAATATAATGCTGATACCCCTACATCTCTGTATGAGTCTGCTTTTTTTCAGTGGCTCTGGCTAGAGCAGATGATCGATGAAAAGAAACTTCCTCCCGATATCGACCAGTTTAATATCATTCAAGAGATGCTGATCGAAGCTTTGATTCTTTTAAGGAAGCAGAAGATGGGGGGGGAGCTTCTGTATTTTTCATGCAGCAAAGATTCGGAAGAAGATTATGGCACGGTTGAGTATTTTCGTGACTGTGCGGTACAGGCTGGACTAAGTACACGCTTTATTCATACAGAAGATATTGGTGTAAGCTCTGAAGGGCAGTTTACTGATCTGGATGATATGACCATTCCGGGTATGTTCAAACTTTATCCTTGGGAATTTATGTTTGAAGAAGCGTTTGGAACTCACCTACCTGACAGTGATACGCTTTTTATTGAACCACCGTGGAAGTCTATCCTCTCTAACAAAGGTATATTACCTATACTGTGGCAGGAGTTTAAGGGGCATCCCAATCTTCTACCCTGTTATTTTGAAGATGATAAGCTGGGGGATGACTTGGGAAATCACTACGTCAGGAAGCCATTTTTTTCCAGAGAAGGAGCTAATATCTCTGTTATGGAAAAGGGAAATAGAGTGCTTTCTGTTGATGGCCCGTATGTAGACAGTGGTTATATTTTGCAGAAATACAGTCCGCTACCGGAGTTTGCTGGAAACCATACATTGGTAGGCAGTTGGGTTATTGCTGACCGGCCTGCAGGAATAGGCATAAGGGAAGATAATTCAGTAATAACCAAGGACAGTTCCCGGTTTGTCCCTCATATTATTAGAGGATAAAATGATAAGCCCCGATCCGAATGTCGGGCGGGGCTTGTCAATTGAGCTGGTCAGAAATGAATGGATGCAGCAACATAAAATTGACGAGAGTCGTTTACTTTTAGTTTCCAGTCATGGTCTGAATTATGCCAGCGGTGATCGGAGCTGTTGGTTAGATATTTCAGTCCAGCTTCAAGATCAACATTATCTATCTGATAGATGACGCCTGCCTGAGCACCATAGGCAAAACCCCATTTCTTCTTGAAATTATCAGCTTTAGTTTCAGTTGCACCAATGGTTAATCCTACAAATGGTTGTAGATCCCACTCAGGCATAAACATATAATCTGCTGAAATAAGAAGATTTAACTGTTTGATATTTTTAACTTGTTCTGAGTCTGACCAGTGAGCATCTTTGGGCTTGTTATAGCCCAGAGTGAAGTAGGCTCGCGCCTCATCTTCCCAAGAGCTGCCAAGGCGAAGGCCAAAGAATCCAGTATTGTCACTTTTGTCTGAACCGGATACACCATCAACCTTTACCTTGGTTTTAGAATAGCCACCTTCCAAACCTACGAATACATCACTGGTCGACCAGTCATCCTCCCAACCAGTTGCCATAGCTACAGAGGAAACAGCGGAGATAGTAAGAGCAGTGAAGAGTGAAGTTATCTTTTTCATGGGGATTCCCAACGTATTCCATATCCAAGTGTGTACAAAGAACGACCGGTTGCTTTTTCTATGCCCTATAGACAAAGCTCAAAAATAAGAAGCGTAGTTAACAATAGACTGAGTTTTGAGTAGCTGAGATAAAAAAATCGTGATTACACTCAGAAACCTATTGAGAACAGCGTTTCATTTTCGATTAAGGAATTTATATAGATCACAATTTTGGTTTATGCCATGTGCATTTTTTGTACTAAAGTACACTAAATATATTGTTATCCTGTCTTGTGTTCATGAACTATCATCGAATTTTTGAGGGGTAATTTCTTTTTATATTACTGTCTTTCACCACACCAATTGATATTTTCCTGAAACCTGTTGTCAAAGGACTGA
>OODV01000599.1 GCA_900299555.1 uncultured Endozoicomonas sp. | reverse complement strand
AGACGGTTCTTTTTCTGGCTGTGCTGTCGGTGGATGCGACAGGCAGGCGCGTTCTCTGAACAACGCTCAAGGATCAGGTCATCGAGAATAACGGGAACCGGTTCCTCTTCAGGTGCTTTGGAACTGACTAACAGTGTCAGTTGATGAGCAAGATTTCGCCAACGCCAGCACCCGAAGGCAACCCAATGATGATAGCTGCTCCAGACTTTATCGTACTGGATGGCAAGCAGAGCCTGAGTCAGGAACCCCTCACCGGAGAGCATGCTACCAATGAGCAATTCGCAAAACACTGGTGCAGCTTTCGCAGAAACAGCTCTGGTAAGGAAAGTAATATAGAACGAAAGTTCTTTTAATATTCTTGTTTGTTCTAAAGAGTACATCACAACCGCCTGGATTTATTATGTGTGACGGTTGGTTTAACTCATATAAAAATTAAATCGAATGTACCAGTGAAGCTCTAAAGCAGAGTACAGGCTGATTATCCTGAGTTTGATTCAGGTAGCCTTGGTGGGTCTTATATTGATCTAGGGGATGAGCAATCATTCCTCGAACCAGGTTCATCTGATCCTGAATTGCCAATAGCTCCTATGCTTTCTGATACAGGCATGGTTTTAGACGGTCCCGAGCTTCAGTTGCCTGTGCCACTTCTGCCAAAAGGTGAGCACGATGGATGTGATAGGCTTTTAGATTTTGAGCTTAACTCTAATGATGAGATACCTGAGAGCGATGATGATGTATTGATTGACACTGATTCATATCATTTGTGTGGGTCTGTTTCTGATGATGTTGGTAATAGCACTGACGTTGAAACAGTTGTTACTGATGGACCTGCAGTTGTGGAACCTTTGGGTATTGGTAGTGATAATGCGCCTCTAAGCGAGGCTCAAAGCTTGGCTGGTTCGTTCTCCGAAGATGGCTCTGTGCAAACTGCTCAGTCCGGCGAGTTTGATGGGCAAGGGTTAACTGAGCAAGTCGGTCCGAGGGCTGCTGAGCCTTATTTTTATAATGCTCGTGAATTGAAAACTGACAGTGTTGTCACCCCAATGCCAATGGCCAGTATTGATTCACCTATTGAAGGTATGGGCTTACCTTTACAGTTTTCTGCGGAACGGTCCACGTTGCACCTTGTGCTGAGACTTAGAGGGAACTTTGATCCGCTGAGATTTGGAGAGGGCTTCGACCAATGGTTGCAGAATACAGAGTATCAGTCGGGCTCAGGCTCTTTTTCTTCTCTATCAGGTTCTTCAGTTGGAGACAGTACGGACTGTCTAAGTACAACTTCAAAATCCAACTACTCTTCAATGGTATCTACCTCATCAGGCATTCTCAGTGAGGACGATGCAGAGACAGAATCCAGAGCATCGACTTCTAGTAGCCTTGAAGCGTTATGTAGCAGCAGGGAAACGCTATGCGATTATGAAGAAAATGTTGAGACTGATCCAGAGTTGAAAAATACGTTCAAGGAGCCCCTTGTAGTGTCAACTCACTCGAGTTCAGAGTCAATCCATGTATTGTTGCCACTGTTTGATCCGCTTTTTGAATCATGTCCAGATGATATGAGTACTGATTGCAAAAAAACTTCTACTCCTTTGCCTGTACAAGAGACATTGGCTAGAGAGAATAATGATCGTTTGTCGCAGCCACATCGACGTACTTATCTTGAGAGAGTTTCTGAGCATAAAGTATATAAGGGTTTGTTAGAATATCGTTCTGAGCTTCAGCCTATGACTGATAAGAATGATACTTTCAATTACTCTCCGGTAAAATCAGAAAAGCGAGTGCGGACTGGGTTCAGAAAAAACGCAGATATTCAACAATACAATGCCCTCGTTAATAGTCAGGTTGCAGGCCTTATTGTTTCTGTCGAAGCCCATAA
The DNA here is from genome assembly GCA_900299555.1 of uncultured Endozoicomonas sp. Taxonomy (GTDB): domain Bacteria; phylum Pseudomonadota; class Gammaproteobacteria; order Pseudomonadales; family Endozoicomonadaceae; genus Endozoicomonas. The sequence goes on along the minus strand of OODV01000599.1, from coordinate 3,329 downwards.
AAAGGATAAGAATGGGTTAAGACTTTCCGCTTTCTGTACTCAGGAAAATCAGAGGCAGGTACCAAGGCTTAAAGCTCCAAATACGAGCCTGAATCAGATCAGAAAACAGCAAAGTGGTTTGACTTACAATGTCAATGGAGAGGAGCTTGTATGGCGCGCTTTTGAAACAGATACTTTGGTCTGAGGTCTGTCATTGTAATAATACCTCTACCCGTTGGAGTGTCAGTAGACTTTAAAAAGGGCGCTTGTCATCGATGACTTTGCGCCCTTTTTCTTACTGTTATCGAAGCTCTGCAACAATTTCTTTGCTGAAGGACTTTTCACAATAGTGACACTTTAGCTGTATATCACTGCTTTTCTGGCGCAGGTAGAAGTAGCTCTCTACCGGCTCATTATGAGTGATGCAGTTAGAGTTTGGACAGGCAAATGCGGCCCTTAGCGTTTTTGGAATGGCCATTGTAAATTTATCGACCACCCGGTAGTCATCAATGACATTGATGGTTGCGCTGGGAGCAAACAGTGCCAGTTCATTGGCCTCCTGCTCGGTAAACATCCGACCTTCAACCTTGATGATGTCTTTGAAGCCCCGGGCTTTACTGGGAAGATTAAAACCCACGGTAATACGTGCTTCACCGTTCAGCAGATGAAGGCGGTCGAGGATTTTAACGCCTTGACCCGCCGGGATATGGTCGATGACAGTCCCCTGGCAGATGGCTTCAACCTGAAGTTTGTTACTCATCGATCCATTCCTCACAAGGTTTCATTCAGAATTAGTGCCAGTAGTGCCTGGCGGGCAAAAACCCCATTTCGTGCCTGCTCAAAGTAGTAGGCGTGAGGTGTTTGATCGACTTCTACAGCAATCTCATCCACCCTTGGGAGAGGGTGCAGAACTTTCAGGTGTGCGGGTGCCTCTTTCAGGGTTTCATTCGTCAGCACATAGTTGGAGGCAATGTGCTTATACTCAGTTTCATCAAATCGTTCTTTTTGAACCCGAGTCATGTAAATAATGTCTGTATCCGCAACGACCTCTTCAATGCTTTCAGCCCGGCGCCAGCGAATGCCTTTTTCATCAAGTTCCTGCAGGATATAGTCCGGCATGGCTAAGGCATTCGGCGCAATAAAATTAAATTCAGCATTAAAATGTGTAAGAGCCTGTGTCAGCGAGTGAACGGTTCTACCGTACTTGAGATCACCGACAAAAGTAACTTTAAGGTTGTCCAGTCGTCCCTGGCACTCCCTGATACTGAACAGGTCTAGCAGTGTCTGGGTTGGGTGCTGATTTGAACCGTCACCACCATTAATGACAGGAACGCAGGCGAACTCTGAGGCTAACCGGGCTGAGCCTTCCTGAGGGTGGCGCATAACGACCGCATCGGTATATGAACTGATGATTTTGATGGAGTCTGCCAGTGTTTCTCCTTTTTTAGCAGAAGTATTCCCACCATCTGCAAAACCAATCAGGGTTCCTCCCAATCGTTGAACGGCCGTTTCAAATGAAAGCCGGGTTCGGGTCGATGCCTCAAAGAAGCAGCTGGCAATTACCTTGCCTTTCAATAGACCGGGACGTGGCGTTTGCTTAAGTTCAGCAGCCACTTCAAGAATCTGCTCCATATCTTCCCGGGTAAGGTCGGCTATGGAGATAATGTTCCTGTTAAAGAACCTGTTTCCCATGGGGGTATTACCTGTCGCCTTTGGTCGTTCTTAAGTCAAAAAAAAGCCCCTGATTTAAGGGGCTTCTTTTGGAAATACAGATGATTTGGTTAAATCGAAACCAATAATAAGGGTACTGTTTTTTCTTTCGATTGACTGACGGTTAATGTATAAGCGCAGTTTCATCGGAGCCCTTTGTTACTGAGTTTCTTTTAGATTAACTCTTGTTGGTAAAAGAGTCAGCTTTGCCAACGGATAAAAGCTGTCTGGTTGGCAAATTGCTTGGAATTCTACACTTCAGTTGTCGTTGGTCAAGCGGTTTTTGTCCTCTGAGTCAGAGGTTGACTGGTTTGACCAGAAGCTGGCCAGTCCTGTCCCAATAATATTTTGAATGATACTGAACAGAGCAGAAGGGATTGCTGCCAGTGTTGAAAAGTGCTTTACCGCAAGAGCTGATGCCATACCACTGTTCTGGGTGCCAACTTCTATGGCAATGGTTCTGGCGGTGATTTTGTCTTGCCCCATCGCGCGGGCGAGAGCATAACCTGCCGTCAGTCCTGACAGATTATGCAAAACCACCGCACATAGCGTCAAAATACCTAGGGATGTTAATGCACGGGCATTCAGGGCGACCACAAGACAAATGGCTGCGGCGATACCAAGGACTGCAATCTTCGGGAGTATTGGTAACGCTTTTGCCACAATTGTTGGCAGTTTGGCCTTGAGGAATATTCCGGCCAGAACCGGAACGATGATCATTTGGGCAATACTGACCAGCATAGCGCTCTGATCAACTTTGATAACCTCTTGTAAATAAAGGGTGCTAATCCATGGTGTCATGATGACGGAAGCCAGAGTTGATACCGTTGTCATACTGACTGATAGCGCTACACGACCACCTGCAAGATAGGTAAGTACATTGGATGAAGTTCCTCCCGGGGCTGTTCCCACCAGAATCATACCAATCAGCATGTCTCTGGGGAGCTCAAACAGGAGGCTGATGGACCAGGCGAGAGCAGGCATAAGCAGGAATTGAAGCAGAACACCAATGAGTAATGCCTGTGGTTCCCTGAGGGATGTCTTTAGATCCAGGGTAGTGATGGTTAACCCCATAACAAACATGATAACGGCTATTAATGGGATCAAGGTACTTTTGAATGGAACCAGTTCTGGGCTGAAATAATAGCCAAATACGCTGGCAATCAGAGCCCAAAAGGGTAATAAAAGGCTAAAGTAATCTCTCATTCTTAATGCCCCTTCTCTACAATTTCTAAATCTTCTGATTAATCCCTACTTAGGTTTAGTTGATTGAAAGCTGGATTATTGGACGCCTCAATTTCAGTTGATGAGCACTTACTATATGAATGTCACCATTGGATGTTTTGATGTTCAGGACATGGCCGCCAAAGCTCCTTGGGTTATCAATGAAGTGAAAATGATAGCTGGGTACATTCAGGTTATTCATATAATCAGTTGTTTTGAATCCAACCAGAGCTCTTTCTGTATCTTGATGTTTGAGGTGGAGGTTCAGAGAAGTTGATAGTGCTCTCGGTAGATAAATTCTCCGATTACTTTATCGTGAACTTCTTCTGATCTTGAAAAGCAAATAGATCGTCGAGCCAACCTCTTCAGACGTGTCCTGAAATTCAGGTTCTGCCTCTCTATACGCTGAGTAAAAT
>OODV01000122.1 GCA_900299555.1 uncultured Endozoicomonas sp. | reverse complement strand
ACCAAAACCGGTTATTACCGGTGACCAGAATATTTTCACTGACAACCGGTGAAACTATGGCCATCAGGCGGCCAAGAAAAGTGTGGGGGCAAATGGTTTATCTTGCGGCCTCTAAGAAAGGTAATGATCCAATGGTGGTCATTTGCAATGCTGAACCTTGGCGTGCCATTGAAGATTATCTCCAAAGATGGCAAATAGAAACCATGTTTCAAGCTATGAAAGGCAGAGGTTTTAACCTTGAGGAAACTCACCTGAAGGATCGGGATAAAATATCAAAGTTGCTCTGTGCCTAGGCATTAGCCTTCCGCTGGGCATATAAGACGGGAGATTGGATAAACAATGCAACCCCGATCAAGCTAAAAAGTCATGGACGAAAAGTACAATCCATCTTCCGTGCAGGACTGGATTATCTTGCCAGAATTCTCCATCACGTTGATACATGGCTGGAAGAAATATGCGGAGCAGTGGGACTGCTATTTGAAGTCAGGTGGGAGAAAGCTTCATGAAAATTGTCGTGTACAGTGCTTTCTTTGTTAACTTTGTGATCTCTGTGGTTCAATCAAAATCTCATTGATACTGCTGCTCTATCTGCCGGGCACGATGAGGGGAAAGCTTAGCCAGTTTTTGATAACTGTTATCCAATTCTGCCTGCAGTTCATTACTCAACCAGCCCCGATAGTGAAACCCCAATACCGCACTGTTTTCCAGAACACGAGGCTCCCAAGGTCCAAGCTCGCTAGCGCGCAGTAATACAGCCTCAAACTTCGAGTCGATCAGAGAATACTGGGAACGGGCTCGGGCATAATCACTCCAGCTGTAGGGCCAGGCTGGCCTTAATACTACCGCCTTCTGCCAGGCATCCAGCTCAGCATGATTATCCCTAGCGATACCGGCAAGCCTGCCCCGTTCAAACACTTGAGCTTTCAAAACATACACCGCAGGATTATCAGGCATTTGACGTATGGCGCTATCCACCCCCTTGAGAGCAATGTCCAGCTCGGAAGGTTCTATAACAAAACTGTTGTTGACTGCGGCTTCCTTCTGCCAGTGATCAACAAAAAGCTCTGTCTGGTAACGCCCCACTTCAGAACGGAGCAAACTAAACGCCTGAGAAATGGCCAGACACAGCACCAGCATAACCGGAAAAATTAGCAAACAACGACGCCAGGATAAAGAGCGTTTCATAAGGCATCACCAAAAAGGCACTGTGTTAACTTATCCGGATTCTCGCTTGTCAGCTGAGTACACTGCTCACTGCCAACCCATTGGTTCAACGTTCTGGCCGCCAGCGCCATGGCCGGTGGACGACGCACCGGATGATGAGCATCGGAAGCCACAAAGTGCACCAGCTCACGGTCCACAAACCAGCGAGCAGTCGTCTCTGCCCTTTCGCCAAACAAACCGGCGACCGAACCCGCCGTCAGCTGCAGCAGTGCTCCCCGCTCCACAAGCGGCAGAACACGCTCAGGGTAGGACATCAGCTCTTTATTCCGCTCAGGGTGAGCAATCACTACTCTTACTTCCCTTTTATAAAGCCAGTCCAGCATCTGCTCCATACCCACAGGAATTCGCTGATGAGGCATTTCCAGTAACAGACACCGGAAACCCTCCCACTGACCAATCATCGGAATTTCATCCTTGCGAAGCTGAAACATCATCTCATCGCTGAAACGCACTTCTGCTGCCATCGCCAGCTGGATAGTCAGCCCCGCCTCTGCCGCCTGTTTCTGTAACCCGATAAATGCCGGGCGTATCGTTCCCTCATTATTTTCAAAACGACCAGGATGCATATGGGGCGTACACACCAGCTTCTGGATGCCATCGGCCTGAGCAAGCTCCAGCATGGCCAGCGCCTGTTCCAGGCTAACAGCCCCATCATCAATGCCCGGAATAATATGGTTATGGATATCAATCATTTATCTTTATAAATCATTAAGTTACGGGCAAACCAAACGCTCAGTTTCTGGACACTAAGCGACGAATCAACAGCGTCAGCAAGCATGCAGGAATCAGCAGCATGACACCTGTCAAAAACAATGCGACAGGAACCGGAACATGAAAATAGGTAAATACAAACGCAATACTGCCCACTGCATCCATAATACTTAAGCTCAGTGGTGCATTATCCGGCCCGGAAAGGCTGTTAATCAACAGCACTTCCACCGCCAGGATCAAAATAATCAGGAGGATATCCCACCCTGGCACCCACTTTCTCATGAGAACCACGCCCTCAATAAACCTCTTTTTGACAGCAGAATCACGGCAATACAGCGTTCATAACGCGCACACTCTGATGAGTTAGCCGGAAAACCGTCATTTAAACACCAAAAAACTGCATTAAACCGTCCAAGCCTAACCACAGCAGCTACAAATATAAAGAGAAGGATTTTGTTGTGCAGTCCCTTCATGGAGGAGGTCATGCTGTATTCCCCAAAGCTCCGGTTTACCGGTGTCACCCTGTTTTTCGCTTTAGTGCTGATACCGTTTCAGCTACAGGCAGGCAATTCTCTGGAACAATGTCGAATTGGTGATCGCTATCTATTCGGACACCATGAAAACGTTACCCGCATCGATCATCAATTTGATACTCAGCTCACGGCCTTAATTGATTCAGGCTCAACCACCTCATCCATGGATGCCCGCGATATTACCATCAAACTCAGGTCCAACGGGGCACTCTGGGTGCAATTTAAAATCCTGAGCCAACGGGGTGAAAGCGGCCGGGAAATTACACTGTTCAAACCCATTAAGCACTACATTCTGGTACAAAGCCATGCTGGTGAACCTCAAAAAAGGCCCGTGATCGAAGCGACTTTCGAGCTGGGCAGTGTTAAAACCACCACTGAGTTCAGCCTGACGTCACGATCACGCTTTCCCCAGAGTATTCTTCTGGGGCGTAATACCCTTGATAACCTTGCGGTGATTGATACCTCACAGAAATACCTGCTGAATGGCTGCCAGCCAAATGGAGGTATAGCACTCAGGCACTGATACCTTGCAATCACGAGTTTTGAAAGGCTTGAACCACAGAGAAAGAAAAAGAAGAAAAATCTTATCTTTTCCTTTGTGGGTGATGTGTCAGAGCTGTTGATCTGATACATTCCTGTCTTTTTGAGTCATCTATGGCTGTAGTTCAAGTTGCCTGTATCCATTGTCAACAAACGTTCAATGTTGTTAAGAACGGGAAAGCTGAGACGGGTCACCAGCGGTATAGATGCAAGGACTGTAATAAGAGCTTCCAACCTGAGTATCGCTATAACGGCAATCTGCCTGGTACTCATGAGCAGATCATAAAGATGACCATGAATGGCTCCGGGGTCAGAGATATCGGACGTGTCCTTGAGATCAGTCCAACGACTGTATTGGCTCGCTTAAAAAAACCGACCCGCCAACAGTAACACAACTCCCCTTCGAAAATGCCTGGGTCAAGATTATTTTCGAAATGGATGAGCAGTGGTCATTTGCTGGTAGCTGGTAGCAGGAAGCAGCATCGCTGGCTGTTTTATGAATGGGAGCCACGTTTCAAGAAGATCATTGCCTATGCGTTCGGCTCCAGAAGCACAGAGACGCTCAAAAAGCTGCTGGGGCGTCTGGCCCGCTTCAAAGTCAGTTTTTGCTGCACAGATGACTGGCACTCGTACACATCCTGTTTACCAGAAGATAAACATATCATTGGAAAGTACTTTACTCAGCGGATTGAGCGGCAGAATCTGACCTTGAGCACTTGCTTGAAACGGTTATCCAGAAGGACTATTTGCTTCTCAAGATCAATAGACATTCATGATAAGGTTATCGGGGAGTTTATCTCCCGAAACCACTATCAACAGTTTTGGGTGAAGGTTCAGAAGAGTTGATGACTATTAATTAACGTGAGTTCGACGCTCAGAAAGCCATAGGTACACCTTCTGTCAGTACTGAGACATCAATATGTGGTTTTCTGGGCTGCCTTGTATAGGCAATAAGCCCTGCCATCAGGTTTACAGCAAAGTTGAAGGGTGAACGGTGTCGAGAGTGTTCTATCTGCGAAATATTCTTCAACTGATCTGGAGTAGTTCAGACTTAATCTGACATTTCTTTTCAAAAAAAGAAAAGGGTTACCGATTTAG
>OODV01000504.1 GCA_900299555.1 uncultured Endozoicomonas sp. | reverse complement strand
AATACCGACAGTCAGACCGATGAGCGTTTGGATGCCAGAGACAGAATAGAAAGCTATGTGGTTCCCGGCATTAAGGCTTCGTGGGAACTGGTGGGCGATCAGCTTCAAGGGCAGCGTTCCATTGTTGGCTATCAGCGTGAGCAATGGTCTGTCCCTGAAATTGGTGAAGTCTATAAGATCACCACTCCCGATGGCTTAACCAGTCAGTTTATCCGTATTACTGCCATTGATCATTCGGTGGTCACATTTACCTATCATAATGGTTCAGAGTATGTGGATTTTAACCGGCGCAAGGTGGAGATGGAGATCAGTGCGCCACTGGTGACTACCTTTGTCGGAGCGCAACCAGTCCCCGGAGAACCCGAGGAAGTAACCAGTTCCATTCATGGCACACAGATAGCCGATACCTCCCGTTATTATGGTATTCAGCCATTGAGCGCCAATGTAACCGCTGGCGACTTAACGGTTAAGTCTAAAACGGTTTATGCGCCACTGGTGCCGAGTGCCAAGGTCGAAAGCCCCTTGCTGGATCAATACGGTGGCTATACCGGCAAAACGATGGTGGCCACCGCTGGCACTACCCGTTCGGTCAGCTGTCGTTTTGTGCATATTACCGGCAACCAGAGCCGAACCTATGTCCAGCGTGGCGTATTGCCGAAAACAATTTCCCTCTCTCTGGATGGCGGCACTTTTGAAGATGATGGAGCGGGCAATCTGCTCCATAAAAGCGGCACGAATAATTTCAGTAGATTGACCTTGGATTATGAACTCGGAGAAATCAATGTCTGGCGAGCGAGCAGCTATACCACCGCAACAGCCAACGCTACCTATCAGCCTGCCGTGGCCATTACAGGTGCAGCGATCAGTGGGGCTATTCCAATCACCAACCAGAATCGGGGCTTTAATTACACCCTGAATATGGCAGAGGCCAAGCCAAGGCCGGGAACACTGGTGGTCAGTTATATCGCTCTCGGAAAATGGCAGGACATTCGGGATACTGGCGCAGGCCAGATGACCGGCTCAGGTTCGGGAACCATTATCTTTGCAACGGGATCGGCTGCAATCACTCTGGATGCTTTGCCCGATCCTGACAGTGCTATCGTTTTTAGCTATGTAGCGCAGAATGACGATGAGGTGACGATCCGAACCGGCTCGGTGCCTGTGGATGATA
>OODV01000014.1 GCA_900299555.1 uncultured Endozoicomonas sp. | reverse complement strand
GCCATGTTTCATTCCTCTATTTGACCTTTTGAAATTGGGATTGCAGGATTTAGGTGATAAATTTCTGGTTGAACAGCTTTTTTAAAACAAGACGAAGTAGTACGGAGAAACTTGATGCGCCTCAGAAACTTTGTGGATGGCGACTATTGCAGTAACAGTAGCGGTGAGACATTTCAGGTTATTAATCCCGCGACTGGAAAAGTTGCTTATCAGGCTGAAGTGGCTGATGAGGCGATCAGACTGGCAGCAATTAGCAGTGCCCGCCGGGGATTTGAACAGTGGTCGGCCATGAACGGCATGGAACGAAGTCGTATTCTGCAAAAAGCGGTACTCCTGTTAAGAGAGCGCAATGATCAGCTGGCGGCTATTGAGGTGGAAGATACCGGTAAGCCCTGGCAGGAAGCATCGGTTGTGGATGTCGTTACCGGTGCTGACTCAATTGAATTTTTTGCCGGGCTCGCGCCTGCCATCGAGGGCAACCAGCAAAGCCTGGGTGACGATTTTTATTATACCCGCCGCGAGCCGTTGGGGATCTGTGCTGGTATTGGGGCCTGGAATTACCCCCTGCAGATTGCCTGCTGGAAATCAGCTCCTGCACTGGCCTGTGGTAACAGCATGATCTTCAAACCTTCAGAAGAGACGCCACATGGTGCCCTTAAGCTGGCCGAAATCTTTATTGAGGCAGGTGTACCGGCAGGTGTGTTCAATGTTGTGCTGGGGGATGCCGAGGTTGGCAAGTGGCTGACCGGGCATCCTGATATCTCAAAAGTGTCGTTCACTGGGGAAGTGAATACCGGCAGACAGGTCATGTCTGCTGCGGCCTCTTCTCTTAAAGAAGTCACCATGGAACTTGGTGGTAAATCTCCCCTGATTATTTTTGAAGATGCAGACCTGGACGAAGCAGTATCTGCGGCGATGCTGGGTAATTTTTATACTCAGGGAGAAATCTGTACCAATGGGACCAGAGTATTTGTGCATCGTTCGGTTTATGACGCGTTTGTTGAAAAGCTGCTGACTCGTACCCGCAATAATATTGTGGTCGGTGATCCAATGGACCCTGTTACCAATTTTGGAGCCCTGATTTCCAAGAAGCATCATCGAGTGGTACTGGACTTTATCAAGGTTGGACTGGATGAAGGGGCAACCCTGCTTGAGGGTGGTAAATCATTGTCGCCTGAAAACGCGTCCGGTGGCTATTTTGTAGCACCAACCATTTTTACCGACTGCCATGATGATATGACCATTGTCCGTCAGGAGATTTTTGGGCCAGTCATGTCGCTGCTGGTATTTGACGATGAGTCAGAGGTGGTACAGAGGGCCAATAACACCACTTACGGTCTGGCCGCGGGTGTCTATACCCGGGATATCCGGCGTGCCCATCGGGTTACCCAGCAACTGGAGGCCGGAATCTGCTGGATTAACAGCTACGGACTATCGCCGGCGGAGATGCCTGTGGGTGGGTACAAATTGTCCGGTATCGGCCGTGAGAATGGCATGGAGACCCTTCGCCACTACACTCAGCTGAAGTCTGTCTATGTGGGCATGACGCCACTGGAAAGCCCATTTTAATAAAAAGACAGAGCTATTTATGTCCACATCATCGAATACTATTTCTAAGTACGATTACATCATTGTTGGTGCGGGTTCGGCAGGCTGTGTTCTGGCGAACCGTTTGACGGAAGACCCTGCCGTTAATGTTCTGCTGTTAGAGAACGGGGGAAGTGACCGCAGCCTATTTATTCAAATGCCGACTGCGCTCTCCATCCCCATGAATACCGATAAATTTGCCTGGCAGTTTGAAACTGAACCTGAGCCTTTCTTAGACAACCGTCGTATGCACTGTCCCCGAGGCAAAGTACTGGGGGGCTCGTCATCCATTAACGGCATGGTCTACGTACGTGGTCATGCGCGGGACTTTGATGAATGGCAGAGCCATGGAGCCGAAGGCTGGAGCTATGAACACTGCCTGCCTTATTTCAGGAAAGCGGAAACCTGGGCGTTTGGCGGTGATGATTATCGTGGGGATAGCGGCCCGCTGGGGGTGAACAACGGTAACAAGATGAAGAACCCCCTTTATCAGGCCTTTGTCGATGCGGGTGTCGAGGCCGGTTATTTTTCTACCGACGATTACAATGGCCGTCAGCAGGAAGGGTTTGGTCCCATGCACATGACGGTGAAGAATGGACGTCGGTGGTCTACTGCCAATGCTTATCTTCGACCTGCCATGCAGCGCCCAAACCTGACGGTGATCACCCATGCTCTGGTTCATAAAGTGTTGCTGGAAAACAAAGTGGCAGTTGGCATCCGTTATGAGCGAAAGGGCAGGGTTCAGGAGGTCAAGGCAGGTAAGGAAGTGATCCTGGCTGCCGGTTCAGTTGGCTCACCTCATATTCTGCAGTTATCCGGTATTGGCTCAAAAACTGTATTAGCTGAGGCGGGTATTGAATTGCAGCATGAGCTGCTGGGTGTGGGAGAGAACCTGCAGGATCATCTGGAGTTTTATTTCCAGTTCAAATGTAAGCAGCCTATTACCCTTAATGGCAAGTTGAACTGGTTCAGCAAGGGGTTGATTGGTGCCCGCTGGCTGCTGGATCGTAAAGGGCTTGGCGCTACGAATCACTTTGAGTCCTGTGGTTTTATCCGCTCCAAAGCGGGGGTTGAGTGGCCCGATCTGCAGTACCACTTTCTGCCTGCCGCCATGCGTTATGACGGCAGAAGTGCTTTTGATGGTCATGGTTTTCAGGTTCATATCGGTCATAACAAACCGAAGAGCCGTGGCTGGGTTCGGGCAAAAAGCAGTAATCCAACCGACAGACCTGAGATTCAATTTAACTACCTTGAGCATGAGTCAGACCGTGAAGGTTTTCGCGATTGTGTGCGTCTGACCCGTGAAATTATCAACCAGCCTGCCTTTGACCCTTTCCGGGGGGATGAGATTCAGCCAGGTCATGGTGTGCAAACCGATGCTGAAATTGATGCATTTGTTCGCAGTGCTGTTGAAAGTGCCTATCACCCTTCCTGCTCATGCCGTATGGGCAGTGATGAACTGGCTGTGGTTGACCCTGAAGCTCGAGTCAGGGGTATAAGCCGACTGCGTGTCGTTGACTCATCCATTTTCCCAACGATTCCCAATGGAAACCTCAATGCTCCAACCATCATGGTGGCGGAAAAGGCCGCAGATATGATTCGGGGCAAAGAGGCGTTGGGCCCATCTGATGCCGAGGTTGGGATGGATAAAAACTGGAAAGAACGACAGCGCTCAGGAAATCCAGAACCTGCGGTAAGTTAATTTCGCGGCTGGAGAAGGATAACCAGCCAAACTGTGGGCAGCCTGAAAGATTAATACCAACAGGGGCTGTTCATTGCATTCTAAAAATAAATAAAAACAGATTAACTCTGGAGATGCTTATGACTGCCTGGTTATCAGCCGGCATACTGTTTACCTTTCTCGCGGTAGCGTTCATTCTGCTTCGTTGGGGTAATGTTCGATGTATCGGTAACACCCCTGTACGAACCCTGACCTTTATCGCCATACTGTTCACCTCCGGCCTTGATGTGGGGCTGATCATGTTCCCATTGACCGAGTTTGGAGGGTATGCCGATTTGCAGGCGAGCCCTGAGTACGGTTTTGCCAACCCACTGGCTATTGAGTTTGGGTTCTGGGGTTTTCTGATCTGGGCTTTTTATTTCCTGACGTGTTTCTATTTTTGTGTGATCGAGCCTAAGGTTGGATTCTTTGAGCTGCCTTTAGTCAAGGTCATCAATAATATTGTCATTATCGGTACCTGTGCGTTTACTGCGTATCTGTTGCTAGCCAACCTGCCCTGGTATCTGCCAGAAGTTGGAGATGGTGAAACGATTGTTGCTTCCTTCTACTTGATCGTATTTATTGCCATTGCGATTGCTGTTTATTCCAGTACCAGCCTGCGTTATGTCCGGTTGCTGAGCGTTTCAACAACTCTGCTGTTCCTGGGGCTGATTGTTGTGATGTGGCTGGGAGCCGTAACCTCAACAGAAGGTAGCGCGGGTGAAATGGCGAAAACAGTTACACTGTTGGGCAGCTACTTTGGCAATATTCACCAGTTTGTCCTGCCTCTTAATGATTATCATGAGTTTTATCTGCTCTGGTGCTTCTCCTGGAGCATCATGATTGGCCAGTTTACCTCCCGCTTTGTCGGTGGATTAACGACCTGGCAATTGTTGGCGGCTATGCTGGTTATACCGTCTATTCCCGTTGGTATCTGGTTTTCGGTTCTTTACTACTATCACTCGAATGGGTTGGAAACGACAGGTTTCTACAACCTTGCCATGGTTTTTGTTGGTATCACCTTTGTTATTAACTCTCTGGACTCTTTGATCAGGCTGTACACGGATAACCTGAATCTGACGGTAGCGCGTTTCGGCAAGTGGACATATATCCTGGGCAATATTGCTGCCATGAGTGTACTGACGCTGTTATTTAAGCTGGATTTTCTTGAGATTCAGTGGGTAGGTGCTCTGGTGATTGGTCTGTTCTTTGCCTGCTTTGGCTACATTGTGCTCACCAGGCTCAAGCCGGTTATGCAGATAAAAGCCAGTGGAGAAAAAGAGTCTGTGGACTACGGTAAGATTGAAATGGCGAACTGATACTCCCTGGTCATCTATTCATAATGGAATAGGTATTCTTTTTTATGGATGGGTGACCAATCGCTTTCCTAGAACAGCTGTAAGTAAACGAAATAAATACATACCAATAAATTCTCAATTTCTTTTGATCTCCTCAGCTAACTTATATCACTCAATGCCCTTTGTTTTTTCTGATAGCCAGAGAGTGTTTGCTATGAAGGCAATGGTGGTGAAACAGATTGGTTCCGCCGATGTGTTTGAGTGTACTGAGTACCCAGTCCCAGCGGCCAAACCGGGACATATGGTCATAGAAGTCAAGGCGAGCAGTGTTAACCCGCTGGATGTGATGTTGCGGTCTTCAGAAAATCCATGGTCGGAGAACCGTCCAGACATACTTCATGGTGATGTTGCTGGCGTTGTTCATGAAGTAGGTGAAGGCATCTCAGGGTTTAAAACTGGCGACGAGGTTTATGGGTGTGCCGGTGGTGTTGCAGGGCAGAATGGTGCTCTGGCTGACTATATGCTGGTCGATGCAGAGTTGATGGCGAAAAAGCCTGAGTCACTGTCAATGGGCGAAGCGGCAGCTTTGCCGCTGGTTTCCATAACGGCCTGGGAAGGGCTGCATGACAAGTTGAAGGTTACTAAAGGAGATCGGGTGCTGATTCATGGTGCGACAGGTGGTGTGGGTCATATTGCCATTCAGCTGGCCCGACACTTTGGTGCAACCGTAACAGCCACAACCAAACCAAGAACGCTGGATGTTGCGGCTGGTCTTGGAGCTGATTACCTGATTAATGTGCTGGATACATCTGTGCAGGAATACGTACGACAATTTGCCGGTGGTGTGGGCTATGACAAAGTGTTTGATACCGTTGTCGGCGAGAATATCAAAAATAGTTTTGAAGCGGTGCGTTTTAACGGTGAGATAGCGGTTACCCTACCAGTGGATGATACGTTTCCGGTGCTGATGAAAAGTCTGAGTCTTCATGGTGTATTGATGTTGATACCTTTGTTTCATGGTATCAACAGGTCGGCGCATGGTCGGATTCTGACGGAAGTCGCTCAACTGGTGGATAAAGGTGTGATTAAACCACTGATTGATCCTCACTCCTTTACTATCTGGCAGGTGGCTGATGCCCACCGCCATCTTGAGTCAAGGCAGGCGCTTGGCAAGATTGTTCTTACTGCTGACTGAAGTAAATTATCCTTCTTGATGCAACGGAGGGGTGCTCACCGCTATAGGAATAATCAGCTCTGGCTGGTAGTCCGGAGGGGTGTGTTTATCATGCCCTTTCTGATTGGCCATGATCCGGGTTTTTCCCAGAGTTAGATTAATGTTGCTATGAGTATGGCCGTAGAACCAAAAGTCTGGCTGCCATTTCCAGATCATGTCATTCAGTCGGTTGATAAAGTAGGGGGATAGCTCTGAGCCAGCCCATTTGGGATCTATACATTCAGGCACTGGGGCAAAGTGTGTGATAACCACCGTTGGACCGGAGTATGGGATAGACAACTGTTCTTCCAGCCACTGCCTGCACGCGTTGTTTTCCTTTATCTGGTCAGCTGCTTTTATCAGCCGGTTACCGACAGTAATTTTGTGAAAATCGTATACCACTTCCTCAGCCATTTGCTGATAGTGTGTTGTGCTTTCTCGCGGGTCTGCTTCAAAAAGGTCGAACGAAGACCATAATGTACAGCCAAGAAAGCGAACCCCATCCAGGTTCAGTTGATTTCTTTCCAGAAAAAAGACATTAAGTGTTTGATCGGCGGCCTCCTTTAACTGATGTTGAAGAGCATACAAGTCATGATTGTAAAACTCATGGTTACCAGCGACCAGAATGACTTTGGCATCATTATTCAGTGCAACGCTTTTAGCATATTCGATACTGTCCGTACCTTCATCAATATCACCCGCAAGAATAATAATATCTGCTCCGGGGACGGTAACGAGCTCCTTCTTGTCTTTAGGTACATGCTCCTGATGCAGGTCGGAGTGGAGAGCGAGCTTTACGGTTTCAGCCCATGAAAAAGAGCTGATAAGAATACTGAGTAATAAAAGACAACCCGATCGAACAGTCATAAAAACCTTAACTCCTAAGCCTTTTTGGAAGTGGCAAATATTAGTTGGCGCTAGGAGAGGTATTAGATTACTTAAGATTAAATCAGGGCAGGGCTGTTCAGAAAATGCGATTAATGGTGCAATCTTTCATCATAACGGACACAAAAACTTCAGCCTCTGTGTGTCCGTTATGATTAAAAGAGCAGTCTCAGGGTACGTGGTATCCCATGGGAGCCTGGTCATCGTATTGAAGCCATACTTTATTCAGCCAGGCTTCACAGCCCAGCCAGTCGAGTACCCACTTCAGACCCTGCCCCATATTTTCCTGATTCCAGGCCAGCAGGCAGCCATCGTTGTAATGCAGGTCAATGACTTCCTTGCGGACCAGCAAACCCTCTGCAATATAAGGCTTTGCAAAATGGCTTGGCAGAATGGTTGCACCCAGGCCTCTTAACAGACACTCGATCGCGGCCCGAAAACTGGGAACTAGCAGTACCTGCTGATTTTCCAGAAGCAGGTTATAACCCTGACGGAAGAAGCGTGAAGTATCCTGAATACAGATTGAGCGGTATTCCTGAAGCTCTTCCATAGAAAGGGGTTCTTTCCGTTTAGCCAGAGGGTGGTCTGGAGAGACCACAAAGTCCCAGGTCATGTTACCCATAGAGCGCCAGGCAAAACGATCCTGATTAAGGATGGCTTCGGGAATATCCTGTGGAGCCCCAATGACTACCTGACAGCGCCCATGGAACAATGAATCCCAGGAACCGTTGTAGACCTCGGTATTGATGACCAGACCTGCTTCAGGGCGAACTGCCTGCAGATCATGGATAAGATCGTAGACCTTTCCCTGGTTAACCACATTGTCCAGCGCTATACGCAGTTCCTGTTCCCAGCCAGTAGCTAATTGTCGTGTACTGTTTTCAAGCTCTTCGAGGGATGCAAGAAGCTTGTCAGTATGTTCAATGAAGTGTTCGCCAGCGGGTGTCAGATCAACACGTTTGCTGTCGCGTAGAAACAGTTGTACACCAAGGCGGTCTTCCAGTTTTCTAACGGTATAGCTGATTGCCGATGGCACTTTATGCAGATGTTTCGCGGCAGCTGTAAAGTTACGAAAATGGGCAACTGCCCGAACAATCTGAAGCGTTTCCGTTGGAATCATAGAAGACTGCAATGCATTGTGTCGATGAGGCTGGCAATAATACCTGATCAGTGCTTTTTTGTTTGCAGATTTTTTGTATTCCCGCACACTCTCTTTATTGTAAGCGTGCGGGTAGTGAGTTAATTATGGTTATAACCGGAGGAGTCTTCGGCATTGCCGGGCTCTTGAACCGGATGTTTTTCGAAATAATCGAGACAGCGTTTCAGGTCATCCACCAGTAAGTCAGCAAGGTCATGGGTAAAGCCATGACGAACCAGAATACGCATGATAACCAGATCTTCGCGGTTGGCTGGCATGGAGTAAGCCGCAATCTGCCAGCCTCGGCTGCGGATACGGTCGGATAGGTCGTAAAGGTTGAAGCCTGGGTTAAGCCCTTTCTTTAATGACCAGCTCATGGCGGGTATGCCACCTTTGCCGTTATAAATAATATCGAATACGCCTAACTGTTCTATCTGCTTACTGAGATATTGAGCAGTTTCATAACAGGCCTGCTGTATACGGCGATAGCCTTCTTTTCCAAGTCGAAGGAATATGTAGTACTGGGCAGCAATCTGTCCGCCGGGACGAGAGAAGTTCAGCGCAAAGGTTGGCATATCACCGCCGAGATAGTTCACGCGAAAGATCAGGTTCTCTGGCAGATCTTCCTTGTCACGCCAAACGACCCAGCCGACGCCTAGAGGCGCCAGTCCAAATTTATGCCCGGAAGCATTAATGGACTTAACTCGGGGCAGGCGGAAGTCCCAGACCAGATCAGGATCACAGAATGGTGCTAGAAACCCACCACTGGCTGCGTCCACATGGATGGGAATATCCAGCCCGGTATCCTGCTGAAGTTTGTCCAGTGCTTTACTGACCGCTTCGACTGGTTCGTATTGGCAGGTAAAGGTTACGCCCAGGGTTGGCACGACGCCTATTGTGTTTTCATCGCAGCGTTTTATGACTTCTTCGGGGCTCATAATCAGGCGATCCCCTTCCATAGGGATTTCTCTGAGTTCGATATCCCAGTAACGGGCAAACTTATGCCAACAGACCTGAACCGGGCCACAAATCATATTAGGTTTATCAGTTGGTTTTCCCTGCTGCTTCATTTTTTCACGCCAGCGCCATTTCAGAGCCATACCTCCAAGCATGGCCGCTTCACTGGAACCCGTTGTGGAGCAGCCAAGGGTATTCATTGCATCGGGGGAGTTCCACAGGTCAGCCAGCATATGCACACAGCGGCTCTCAAGCTCTGCGGTTTGTGGATATTCATCCTTGTCGATCATGTTCTTGTCGACACACTCATCCATGATTTTGTGGACTTCATCATCAACCCAGGTCTGACAGAACGTAGCGAGGTTTTGGCGGGAGTTACCATCCAGCATTAGCTCATCATGAACCACCTGATAAGCATGCCGTGGTTCCTGTTGTTTTTCCGGCATCTTGTATTTTGGCATGCTGACCGAAAGATCCGACGAGGCGTAAACATCGTCTACAAGATTGTCCAGAATATCATCGTGGTAATGCAGTGGCATGATTCAGGCTCCAGGGCAGGTATTAGGGCTTGTTGACGTTTCGTTGTGTGCTCAGCGTATCAGGGTGCCCTTCGGGTGACCCAGAAAAGCGCCATCTGCTTTTGACGTAGAATGGTTACGGACAACACAAGTCTTTCGCACATATGACTCTTTTCTGGGCCACTGAGCCTCGCAACGAAACGTCAACAGACCCTGACTTTAGAAAGCTTTATGAGGAAAAACAGATGCACGATGGCTGGCATCAGAGATCTATCAGGAGTATAGACAGGAATTGTCGCTTTGAAGGAAGTGCTGTTTCCAGACGGGTGTCAGGTTCTAACAAAACTCAGGTGTTGTTCAAAAAGTTAGAATGAACATCCTTATTTTGTTGATATACCCTGCTGTCATCAGCCGATAGTATTCTTCGTCGTTCCATGGCGATACTGGCGGGAACCAGTATGGCTGGCTGAAATAAGCTCGGGCTATTACCGTTGCCTGTTCCAATAGGTCGATGCTTCAGCAATGGGCGAATGAGCCTGCAGTATGCCCTGTAGACTCAGGTGGATGATCAGCGAAAGAACCCTGTATTTTTACAGGGTTTTTTTGTGTCTGAATTTTGATGCCAATCACTCCTGACTCTTTCTGAATCAAGCCAATGAATGAGTAAGTTCGATGCGTCCTGTCCGAAAACAGGATTCGTACAGGGCTTGAGTTATTGATTGGTATACTATTGAAACAGGTTCCACTGGCTTATGAACTTGATGCTTCTGGTTCATGGCTATTCTCATACCAGTCACTGGCTGGCCGCCAATTTACCCAGAGGGATTGCCCCATGACCGATCTTAATGTCCGTAGCCGTCTGGCTCTGCAATTGATGGATCTTACATCCCTGAATGATGACGATACGCCAGAGAAAATTATTGAGCTTTGTCATCAGGCTCATACAGAAGCAGGGAATACGGCTGCTGTCTGTATCTACCCCCGTTTCATTCCGGTTGCCCGGAAGACACTGAACTCTCTCGGCCTGAATGACGTTACCATTGCGACGGTAACAAACTTTCCTGAAGGCGGTGATGATATTGAAATCGCTGTTGCTGAAACAAAGGCTGCTGTCGCTTATGGTGCCGATGAAGTCGACGTCGTATTTCCATACCGTGCACTGATGGCTGGTAATGAGGAAGTAGGTGCAGAGCTCGTTCGTCGCTGCAAAGAGGCCTGTGGTGCAGGTGTATTGCTAAAAGTGATTATTGAAACAGGCGAGCTGAAGGATCCCTCCCTGATTCGTAAAGCCAGCGAAATTTCCATTGATGCTGGTGCTGATTTCATTAAAACCTCAACTGGTAAAGTGCCGGTCAATGCGACGCCAGAATCAGCCCGTATCATGCTGGAAGCTATTCGTGACAGCGGTAATACACAGGTAGGCTTCAAGCCTGCGGGTGGTATCAAAACGGCTGAAGATGCTGCTCTGCATCTTGATCTGGCTGACGAGATCATGGGTGAAGGCTGGGTGGACCGCCGTCATTACCGGTTTGGAGCCAGTAGCCTGCTGAGCAACCTGTTGATTGCTCTTGGCCTGAAACAGGGTGAAGCCAACAAAGAAGGATACTGATATGTTTCTTCCACAAGTGGTTATTCGTCGTAAGCGGGAAGGCGAGGTTCTCAGCGAGCAGGATATTCGCGATTTCATTGCCGGTGTTACGGATGACTCTGTGTCGGAAGGTCAGATCGGTGCTTTCGCCATGGCCGTGTACTTTCAGGGGATGAATATCGAAGAACGCATCGCCCTGACCTGTGCCATGCGTGACTCCGGAGAAGTGATGGACTGGTCGTCAGATAACCTCTCTGGTCCTATTCTGGATAAGCACTCAACCGGTGGTGTCGGTGATGTGGTCAGTTTGATGCTTGGTCCTATGATTGCTGCCTGTGGTGGTTTTGTGCCGATGATCTCGGGGCGCGGCCTTGGGCATACCGGTGGAACACTGGATAAGCTGGACAGCATTCCGGGCTATACCACCAGTGCATCGGAATCGCTGTTCCGTAAAGTGGTCAAAGAAACAGGGGTGGCCATTGTTGGGCAGACCGGTGAATTGGCTCCTGCAGACAAGCGTATCTATGGTGTCCGGGATGTCACCGCTACGGTTGAGTCCATTGCCATGATTACGGCATCCATATTGTCAAAAAAACTGGCTGAAAGTCTGGATGCCTTGGTGATGGATGTAAAAGTGGGCAGCGGTGCTTTTATGCCAACCTTTGATCAATCTGTTGAGCTGGCTCAGAGCATTGTTCAGGTGGCGAATGGTGCTGGTGTTAAAACCACTGCATTGCTTACGGATATGAACCAGTGTCTTGCATCATCAGCCGGAAATGCACTTGAGGTGCGTGAAGCGGTTCAGTTCCTTACTGGTGAATACCGGAATGAACGCCTGCTGGAAATTACCATGGCCCAATCTGCTGAGTTGCTGGTCTCTGGTGGTTTGTCAGCCAATACAGAACAGGCCCGGGAAAGGCTTCAGTCGGTACTGGACAATGGTCAGGCTGCTGAGATTTTCAGCCGCATGGTTCATGGGTTGGGTGGGCCAGCAGACTTTACTGAACGTTATAACCATTACCTTCCAGGTGCATCCATTATTAAGCCAGTTTACATGGAAGGTGACGGTTTCCTCTCGGCAATGAACACCCGCGAAGTGGGTATGGCTGTGGTGCAGTTGGGTGGAGGTCGAAAAGTGGCTTCTGATACGATTGATTATGGAGTAGGCTTCACGGAAATTTGCCGGTTGGGTGACAGGATTGACTCTTCACAACCGATTGCCATGCTTCATGCCAGCTCAGAAGCGTCATGGAACCAGGCTGCAGATATGCTTCGTGGTGCACTTATCCTGTCAGAACAGGCGCCACAACCTAATTCTATGGTATACAAAAAACTGTCATGATGGTGACAGGTCAGGAGTAGCGAATGAAACGTGCCATTATCCTTGTGATGGATTCATTCGGCATTGGTGCCACTGACGACGCTGAGAAGTTTGGCGATGCAGGTTCCAATACAATTGGACATATTGCCCAGGCTTGTGCTGATGGCAAAGCCGATATTGGTCGAAAAGGGCCATTAAACCTTCCAGAACTCTCCAGTCTTGGTCTGGCTCATGCGGCCAGAGATTCCTGTGGTGAATTCCCCAAGGGGATGACCAATGATATGCCCATCATTGGTTCCTATGGTTATGCCAAAGAGCTGTCCAGCGGTAAGGATACGCCCAGTGGACACTGGGAAATGACCGGTGTCCCGGTACTGTTTGAATGGGGTTATTTTCGTGATGAGAAAAACAGCTTTCCCCAGGAGCTGCTGGATGAGCTGATTGAAAAAGCAAAACTGCCCGGTGTTCTGGGTAACTGCCATTCTTCTGGAACAACGATTCTGGAAGCCTTGGGCGAAGAGCATATGAAAACGGGTAAGCCGATCGTCTACACATCGGCAGACAGCGTATTTCAGATTGCCTGCCATGAGGAAACCTTTGGGCTGGATCGTTTGATTGAGGTTTGTCAGATAGCCCGGGAGATTCTTGAGCCATACAACATTGGTCGTGTTATTGCCCGTCCATTTATTGGTGATGATGCGGGAGACTTCCAGCGTACCGGTAATCGTCGGGACTTTTCTGTGCTTCCTCCAGCGCCTACGGTGCTGGATAAACTGGTGGACAGCGGTGGAGAAGTGGTCAGTATTGGCAAGATTGCGGATATTTTTGCCAATCAGGGCATTACCAAAAAGGTAAAGGCAACCGGTATACCAGCACTCTTTGAAGCAACCCGTGAAGCATTGATAGAAGCAGGTGATCGAACGATTGTATTCACTAATTTTGTGGATTTTGACTCTTCATTTGGTCATCGTCGAGATGTAGCCGGTTACGCTGGAGCACTGGAGCAGCTGGATGCCATGCTACCTGACCTGTTTTACTATATGGGTGACGATGATCTTCTGATTATCACTGCAGACCATGGTTGTGACCCCACCTGGCCAGGAACCGATCATACCCGTGAACATATTCCTGTGTTGGTATTCAGTAAAAAATTGATTCCCTGTGCCCTGGGTCAGCGGGAAACGTTTGCCGATATCGGACAGACGCTAGCCAGCTTCTTTGGCCTGGAGCCTCTGGACTACGGCACATCATTTTTGCCCGAAATCTTTGAGCAAGGGTAACTTCCGACCATAACCAGTTTTTGGATAGAGGAGCAAAAGATCCCATCGTTCCTCTTATCTGTTTTGATCTGTGTATCGAGAACGAGGATATAATCGTGACACCTCATATTAATGCCAAGCCCGGAGCTTTTGCTGATGTCTGCCTGATGCCAGGCGACCCTCTGCGCGCCAAACACATTGCAGAAACCTTTCTTGAAGGTGCTGAGCAGGTGACGGATGTACGGAACATGCTGGGCTTCACCGGTACCTATCAGGGTGTCAGAGTTTCTGTGATGGGTTCTGGTATGGGTATTCCTTCAGCCTCTATTTATTACAAAGAGCTGATCACTGAATACGGTGTGAAGAGTCTGATCCGCGTTGGTTCCTGTGGAGCTATTTCCAAGGATGTCCAGGTGCGTGACATTGTTATTGGTATGGGAGCCTGTACTGATTCCAAAGTTAACCGTATGCGTTTCAAGGATCATGACTTCGCTGCCATTGCAGACTATGGGCTTCTGGAAAACGCAGTAGACTCTGCCAGAGCCATGAAGCTGCCGGTTAAAGTTGGCAACCTGTTTTCTGCAGATCTTTTCTACAACCCTGATCCATCCATGTTCGACACTATGGAAAAGTACGGCGTACTGGGTGTGGAGATGGAAGCTGCTGGCCTGTATGGCGTTTGCGCTGAGTTTGGAGCACAGGGGCTGGCAATCTGTACCGTCAGTGACCATATCCGCACGGGTGAAGCCCTGCCTCCAGAAGATCGTCAGTCGACGTTTAATGAAATGGTTGAAGTAGCTCTGAACTCATTGTTGTAATTAAGCATTTATCTCATATTTTTATGGGTTAAAGATTTAACCACAGGGAGCACGAAGAAAAGCTTTTCTTTTCCTCTGTACTCTCTGTGCTTCAACAAAGCATCTCTCAGCATGGTCAGGGTTCAGAATGAATCAACAGACCCTAAAATTCTTTATCCGCTTTGATATCCATCAGAACCTGCAGCTTCACTTCAAAAATTTCATTGATATACTTTTCAAGACTTCTGAGTCCGGGATCACTATCTTGAAGAATGAACGCTTCTATTTTAGCCTTTTCGAAATCTGACAATGAGAAAGTCTTCATGTTCTCACCGGTTGACTGGTAGCCTTCTTCAAGCTGAGGAATTATTGATTCAAAGGCAATATCTTTTTTTGCCTCTGTAGAGAAACCTTCGAAAACCACTTTATCCAGACGAGAAGCCATCGCTTCCAGTTGTGGGAATTTTATACTCAGTTCATGGATATCCGAGTTTCCTGCCAGAATCACAGTATCTGGTAGCCGGATATTAGTTTTCAGGTACGGGTTGTAAAAGGACCTGTGTGCCGGGTCGAGCAGTTTCAAGAGAAAGCCGATGATTTCCTCGGCTTGCTTATCGCTTTTTAATAAAAGCATGTCAAATTCATCAACAAATAGAACCTGGTTTTTATGATTGATATCTTTACTTGAAACTGTATTGGCAATGATGGCATCAACCAGTCGGCCTGCTTTACCATCGAAGCTTTCAAAGGGGGTTCCTGTCATATCATCGATGGTGGCCCCGTCAAGGGTGATAACCGCCAGGTTGGTTCCCATCGCTTGTGCCAGTTGTTTGGCTGCATAGCTTTTTCCTGTACCCGGTGCCCCTTGAAAATATACTGGGTAGTGCCCCTGTGGGGGTACATCCATTTTCTGGAATGTGATCTCTGCCAGTGCAAAACGATTTAAGCGATCAATAAGCTCATCAGGAAAGTGTTTCAGTGCTTCAGTAATTTTTTTCTTGTTGTAAACCAGAGGTTTTGTATAGAAAGGCAGCCTTAATGCTTTATCAAGGATTTTGTGAAGGCGGGTAATACCTTCACTACTGGGGCTTTGCCAGAAAGTATAAAACAGCTCATCTTCAATATAGCGCTGAGTAGCTCGATCAAGAAGGTTTTTCTTTGATCCATAGGTGTAGATCAGGTCTGTCTCGGGAATTGAGGACGGTAAGGTTGCATAATATATTTGAGAGCAGACTGTTGATATTGGGTCAATTAATAATACTGCCGGTATTACGGTAAGAATCATTTTTGATTCGGGATTCATGGCCAGGAACCATTGCCATAAATACTGTCGATTCCATAACAAAAGTCCCAATGGGATTGCGTATGCCATTAGGTGTTGATTGATTGTATAAAGAGGATACTCCCTTTGAATCAACCATAAAATCTGGTGATGTATCAAAACTGTTGATAGTGGTTTCGGGAGATAAACTCCCCGATAACTTTATCATGAATGTCTATTGATCTTGAGAAGCAGATAGTCCTTCTGGCTAACCGTTTCAAGCAAGTTCTCAAGGTCAGATTCTGCCGCTCAATCCGCTGAGTGAAGTATTTTCCAATGATATGTTTATCTTCTGGTAAACAGGATGTATATGGCTGCCAGTCATCTGTGCAGTAAAAACTGACTTTGAAGCGGGCCAGACGCTCCAACAGCTTTTTGAGCGTCTCTTTGCTTCTGGAGCCGAACGCATGGGCAATGATCTTCTTGAAACGTGGCTCCCATGCATAAAACAGCCAGCGTTGCTGCTTCTTGTTACCAACAAATGACCACTGCTCATCCATTTCGAAGATAATCTTGACTTGAGCATTTTCGAAGGGGAGTTGTGTTACTGTTGGCGGGTCGAGTTTTTTAAGCGAGCCAATACCGTCGTTGGACTGATCTCAAGGACACGTCCGATATCTCTGACCCCGGAGCCATTCATGGTCATCTTTATGATCTGCTCATGAGTACCAGGCAGATTGCCGTTATAGCGATACTCA
>OODV01000238.1 GCA_900299555.1 uncultured Endozoicomonas sp. | reverse complement strand
CATTCACCGTCACCGTGTAGGTCTGGGTCACCACCTGCTCCCTGGCCAGGTAATCGATATCCCCATCGGGCACGCTGAAGGTCCAGTCCACCTGGCCGGTGCCATCGTTAGTGGTGTTGTTGCTGACCGTCGTTGTGAAGGTGCCGAGGTACCCGCTGATGTTGGAAGTGACACTGACGGTCTGCCCATCGGTGAGGTCGACATCGGCGATGGTGAAGCTACCGCTGTCGGAGAGGGTGGCGGTGTTCTCGCCACTGGCTCCATCGGCAATCTCGGTCACCGCGCCGGTGACATCGATGGCGGCAGTAATGGTGGGCACGTCGTTGGTGCCGGTGATGGTGACGGTGACCTGCTGATCCACGGTGCCGCCCTGGCCGTCATTCACGGTGATGGTGTAGGTCTGGGTGACCACCTGGTCTCTGGCCAGGTAATCAATAGCTGCATCCGGCACGCTGAAGGTCCAGTCCACCTGGCCGGTACCGTCCCCCGTCGTATTGTTGCTGACGGTTGGGGTAAAGGTGCCCAGATAGCTGCTGGTGTCGGAGGTGATGCTGACGGTCTGTACATCGGTCAGGTCGACGTCGGCGATGGTAAAGCTGCCGCTGTCGGACAGGGTCGTGCTGTTCTCGCCACTGGCACCATCGACAATCTCAGTCACCGCACCAGTGACATCCGTGGCGGCAGTAATGGTGGGCACGTCGTTGGTGCCGGTGATGGTCACGGTGACCTGCTGGTCCACGGTGCCGCCCTGACCATCGTTGACCGTCACGGTGTAGGTCTGGGTCAGGGTTTGATCTTTGGCCAGGTAATCGATGTCGGCATCGGGCACGCTGAAGGTCCAGTCCATCTGGCCGGTGCCATCGTTAGTGGTGTTGTTGCTGACCGTGGGGGTAAAGGTGCCGAGGTACCCGCTGGTGTCGGAGGTGACGCTGACGGTCTGTACATCGGTGAGATCCACATCGGCGATGGCGAAGCTGCCACTGTCTGATAATGTGGCGGTGTTCTCGCCACTGGCTCCATCCACAATCTCGGTCACCGCACCAGTGACATTGGTGGCGGCAGTAATGGTGGGCACGTCGTTGGTGCCGGTGATGGTCACCGTGACCTGCTGGTCCACGGTGCCACCCTGGCTGTCATTCACGGTGATGGTGTAGGTCTGTGTCACCACCTGGTCCCTGGCCAGGTAATCAATGTCGGCATCCGGTACGCTGAAGGTCCAGTCCACCTGGCCGGTGCCATCGCCGGTGGTGTTGTTGCTGACCGCCGGGGTAAAGGTGCCGAGATAGCCGCTGGTGTCAGAGGTGATGCTGACGGTCTGTACATCGGTCAGGTCGACGTCGGCGATGGTAAAGCTGCCGCTGTCGGACAGGGTCGTGCTGTTCTCGCCACTAGCACCATCGACAATCTCAGTCACCGCACCAGTGACATCCGTGGCGGCAGTAATGGTGGGCACGTCGTTGGTGCCGGTGATGGTCACGGTGACCTGCTGGTCCACGGTGCCGCCCTGACCATCGTTGACCGTCACGGTGTAGGTCTGGGTCAGGGTTTGATCTTTGGCCAGGTAATCGATGTCGGCATCGGGCACGCTGAAGGTCCAGTCCACCTGGCCGGTGCCATCGTTAGTGGTGTTGTTGCTGACGGTTGGGGTAAAGGTGCCCAGGTACCCATTGGTGTCGGAGGTGACGCTGATGGTCTGGACATCGGTCAGGTCGACGTCGGCGATGGTAAAGCTGCCATTGTCGGAGAGGGTGGTGGTGTTCTCGCCACTGGCTCCATCCACAATCTCGGTCACCGTACCAGTGACATCGGTGGCGGCGGTAATGTTAGGGACATCGTTGGTGCTGGTGATTGTCACGGTGACCTGCTGGTCCACGGTACCGCCCTGGCCATCGTTGACGGTCACCGTGTAGGTCTGGGTGACCACCTGGTCTCTGGCCAGGTAATCGATGTCGGCATCGGGCACGCTGAAGGTCCAGTCCACCTGGCCGGTGCCATC
>OODV01000152.1 GCA_900299555.1 uncultured Endozoicomonas sp. | reverse complement strand
CGAACATTAAGCTCGAAACCCAGAGCAGCATAGACTGCTTGTAGAGTCGGTAATATAAGAGAATTGGCCAGTTCAGAAGTTACACTGGAAATGCTTTATTAATTTCAGAAATAAACTTCTCAAACGTCCGTAATACCTAAGCTCTAAAGCTGAGCTTCTGTAATCATTGAAATCCCATGACCCAACTTGCTACATTACCAATTAAAACGATCGTTCTAATTTATAATTCTGAAAAAATCGTACATACATGAGCGTTAGCTGTTCCCTGGAAGCCTGTCGGACTTAACCGGCCGTAGCGAGAAAAAGTCCGGTTTGAGCCAGTTTTTATGCTGATTTGAGGCGAATAGTGGTTCTATTCAACGAAAAGCAGCATAAAAAATGGCCAAATCCGGCTTTTTCGCAGTAGGCCAGTGGTAAGTCCGACAGGCTCCTAGCTCTACATGGCAGTTATTCGCACCCAAAGAATAAGAAAAATACAGAGGTAGACCATGCGCCGTTGGAATGGCTGGGGTGATGATAGTTACGTCAAAGAAGTATCCGACCATGGAGGTGCATTAATTCGCAGTATTATTGGCGAACCTGCTCCCCTGAAAGATGCCACTCTGGACAGTGTAATGGCCAGGGTACCGACTTCACGCCTGCCCCAGCACCCATTGATTGTTACCGCAGAAGAAGATCGTGTGCGGCACGCCCGTGGTCAGAGCTTTCCGGACTGGCTGGCCATGCGCAGCGGTGACTTTAAATTTTTTCCCGATGGTGTGGCCTATCCGGAAACCAGTGCACAGGTCCGCGAGCTGTTAGTGTTTGCGGTTCAGCATGATTTCATTGTTATCCCATACGGTGGTGGTACCTCCGTCGCCGGCCACATTACGCCACAGAAAAGCACGAAGGCCATTCTGACCATTGATATGGGTCGAACGAATCAATTGATGGATCTCAATGAAGAGAGCCAGATTGCCACCTTTGGTGCCGGTACTCCCGGCCCCCAGGTTGAAGCCCAGTTACAGGCTCGCGGTTATACACTGGGCCACTATCCCCAATCCTGGGAGTTATCCACCGTTGGCGGCTGGATTGCCTCCCGCTCCTCAGGCCAGCAATCACTCCGTTATGGTCGTATTGAGCAAATGTTTGCCGGTGGTCGTATGGAAACCCTGCAGGGTACCCTGGACATACCATCAATCCCGGCCTCTTCTGCCGGCCCTGATATCCGTGAAGTGACCATGGGTACTGAAGGCCGTATGGGTATCTTCACGGAAGTTAAGGTACGCGTACAACGGGCGCCTGAAGAAGAAAAGTTCATGGTGTGCTTCATGCCAGACTGGCAGGCGGGCAAAACCGTTGCGCGGGAAGTTGCCCAGCAGAAAATCCCTCTGTCCATGATGCGTGTCAGCAACGCCAAAGAGACGCGAGCCCATGCCAATTTAGGTACATCACTCAAGCAGTTTAAGCTACTGGATGGGTATCTGCGTTTTCGCGGACTGGATGATAATCGTTGCATGCTGACCTTTGGTGTTACAGGCTCTAAATACCAGAATAAAGTGGCCCTGAAGCAGCTTAAAAAGATTTTGAAAAAGCACGGAGGCGTTGGCGGAGCACTGGCCAACATCATGGGTACGATCTGGGCGCATGGGCGCTTCAAATTCCCCTATTTACGGGAAACCACTTGGGCGCAGGGCATCGCGGTTGATACGCTGGAAACCTCAACCGACTGGGGAAATATTGATGAACAGATGAACCAGATGGAAACCACCCTTGAAAATGCGCTGAAAGACGACGGTGAGGAGGTCATGGTCTTTACCCATCTCTCCCATATTTACGGTCAGGGCGCAAGTATCTACACCACTTACTTCTTCCGCTGTGCCGACAGCTACGAAGCCACCCTGGAACGCTGGAAAAAGCTTAAATCCAAAACCTGTGAAGTCATTGCTCAAGGTCGTGCAACCATTTCTCACCAGCACGGTGTCGGGCGTGACCATGCCCTCTATATGCCGGTTGAAAAAGGCGAGCTGGGTATGCGAGTCATTAAAACACTGGTGAAGGATTTTGACCCGGAAAAGCGACTGAATCCTGGTGTTTTACTTCAGGAATCACTCCAGGAGTCTGTCGGCTAAGTCCAACAGGCTCCAAGCTTTACATAGCAAACCAGGAATGCAGTTTATGTGGCAAGAACCGTGGCAAGCAGGCAACCGGGATCGGTTACTGAAACATTTAGCAGACAATACTGACCACCAGTGGGATATCGTTATCGCCGGTGGTGGTATCACCGGTGCCGGTATTGCCCGTGAAGCCGCCCGACGCGGCTTGAAAGTCCTGTTGGTTGATCGTCAGGATTTTGCCTGGGGTACCTCCAGCCGTTCCTCGAAAATGGTTCACGGTGGCCTGCGCTATATCGCTTCTGGTGATATTAAAACCACCATGCATTCGGTGTCTGAGCGGGAACGTTTGATGAAAGAAGCCCCGGGTCTGGTTGATCAGATGGGGTACCTGATGGCGCATTATAAAGGCGGATTTCCAGGGCCGTTTGTCTTTAATGTGTTGTTGCGCATTTATGATTTTTTCGCGGGAAAGCGTTACCGCAAGTTTCATAAACGCCATGATTTCGAAAACCTGAGCCCTTTGATCAATGAACATGACCTGCTTGGTGGCACCCAGTTTGCCGATGCCGTCACTGACGACTCACGCCTGGTCATTCGAGTGCTTCGGGAAGCTCAGAAAGACGGAGCAACCGTTATTAACTACGTTGCTGTCGATTCTCTGATTAAAGAGAAGGGTCGAGTAACCGGTGCACAGCTAAAAGATGCAGAAACCGGTCAGTTGATGTCGGTGAACGCTAAAGTCGTTATTAATGCAACGGGGGCGTGGGGTGATGAGCTGCGGGGAGAACTGACGTCAGAGCGTCATATACGCCCTGCCCGAGGCAGCCATATTGTCGTGCCTGGCTGGCGACTGCCAGTCGCACAGGCTTATACCGCGATGCATCCGGATGATAAACGCCCGATTTTTATTTTCCCCTGGGAAGGCAGAACAGTAATCGGTACAACCGATCTGGACAATGGCGACATTGGTAACCACGAGGTTGCCATGACACGTAATGAGTTGGAATATTTGATGGCCGCAGTCAGGTTCCAATTCCCGAAAGCCGAATTAACAGAGCAGGATATTATTTCTTCCTGGGCTGGCGTTCGCCCCCTGGTAAGCTCTGGCGCACTGAACCCTTCGAAAGAAAAGCGTGATCACAGTATCTGGAATGATAACGGTCTGGTGACCATCGGCGGCGGTAAGTTAACCACCTTCCGGTTAATTGCCCTGGATGTTTTACAGGCGGCTGAAGCGTATCTGCCGGGCGTTGATTTCAGTGATTCCGGTGCAGATATGTTTACTCAACATGAGCCCGCCACTTCTTTATTAAAACAACTACCTGATTATTTGCAGAAACGAATTCAAGGCCATTATGGAATGGACAGTAACCGTTTGCTGGAGCAGTCTAATCCAGATGAGCTGGATGTTATTCCCGGTGCCCAAGCCCTGTGGGCAGAGTTACGCTGGTCTGCAGGTAATGAAGCGATTGTTCACCTGGATGATCTCCTACTGCGCATAACACGTCTGGGCCTGCTGCTCGACAATGGAGGTTTGATTTTTGAAGATAAAATCAAGGCCATGTGCAGCGAAGCGCTTGGCTGGAGCGAGCAGAAGTGGCAACAGGAAGTTGCCCGTTATCAATCGATCTGGAATACCTATTACAGCATTCCGCAATAGATACTCAACTCAATAATAAAAATACAAAAGTGAGTTCGTAGTGAGTAATTCAGAATATGTATTGGCAATCGACAATGGTACGCAAAGTATTCGCGCCCTGGTGTTTGACAGCGCCGGTAATGAGATAGCCAAAAGCAAAGTTGATCTGGAAGCCTATTTTTCACAGCATCCTGGTTGGGCAGAACAGCACCCCGAATACTATTGGCAACATCTTGGCGAAGCGTGCAAAGCGTTGTGGGCTCAGGGCATTGTAACCCCCGATCAAATTAAGGGTGTGTCACTGACCACTCAGCGCTATACCATGATTAACCTGGATGAGCATAAAAAACCGCTGAGGCCTGCCATTATCTGGATGGATCAGCGCAAATCCGAACCAGAGAAGCCAGTTGGCGGCCTGTGGGGCCTGTTGATTAAGGCCATCGGTCTGACCAACCTGATTGAAGACTTGCGAGCCAAAGCGCGTGATAACTGGATCATGCAGCATCAGCCGGATGTATGGCAGAAAACCCGGCACTATGTGAATTTATCGGGCTATCTGACCTATCAATTGACCGGTGAGATGAAAGACGCCTGTGGCTCAGTGGCGGGGTACCTGCCCTATGACTATCGTCGCCAGAAATGGGCAGGAAAGCGAGACCTGAAATGGAAACTGCTGGCAGCAAGACGGCACATGTTGCCAGAACTGGTGCAACCGGGAGAGCTGTTAGGCCATATCACGCCCGAGGCCACTGAACACACTGAACTGCCTGTTGGTTTACCGATGATTGCAGCATCGTCAGACAAAGCCTGCGAAGTACTGGGCGCAGGCGGTGTTGACCCTCATATCGGCTGTTTGAGTTTTGGCACTACGGCGACCATCAGCACGACAACGACCCGATACTTTGAAACCATCCCCTTCATTCCTCCCTATACCGCCGCAATGCCAAAACACTACAACACCGAAGTGATGATTTATCGCGGCTTCTGGATGGTCAGCTGGTTTAAAAATGAGCTGGCACAGGCTGAGCAGCGGAAGGCCAAAGAGCTGGGCGTCGAGCCCGAACAGCTGTTCGATGCCCTGTTAACTCAGGTGCCGCCAGGCTCAATGGGACTGATGATGCAACCTTACTGGTCACCTGGTGTACGACAGCCCGGACCAGAGGGTAAAGGCGCCTTTATTGGCTTTGGTGATGTTCATAAGCGAGCGCATATTTATCGTGCCATTCTGGAAGGACTGGCCTACGAATTACGTTCGGGAAAAGAGCAGATCGAAAAGCGCAGTGGTACACCGATTACACGATTAAGAGTCTCTGGTGGCGGTTCCCAGAGCGATGCTGCGATGCAGTTGACCGCGAATATTTTTGGCATGGAAGCCGAGCGCCCTCATACTTTTGAAGCGTCAGGTCTTGGGGCGGCGATCAATTGCTGCGTTGGCCTGGGTATTCATAAAAACTACAGTGAAGCCATCGATAAAATGACACGAATTGGCGATGTGTTCGAACCGGATGTGCCCACAACACAGCTCTACGATCGTTTATACAACGAGGTTTATAAGAAGATCTATAAGCGTATGCAGCCGCTGTATAAATCGATTCGTGACATTACTGGTTACCCTAAACATTAGGCTCTATCAACATCATTCCGCCTGCATCACAGACTGTGGTTCTGCCTTTGTCTGTTGCCGATAAGCCCTGGGGCTTTGCCCCATTTGTCCAACAAAAAAATGATTAAATGAACTTTGCTCACGAAAGCCCAACCGCTGACTGATCTGCATAAGACTCATCGTAGAGTATTTTAAATAATCACAGGCTTTTCTTAAGCGAACACGAGTCAAAACCTGTTGAAAGCTCTGACTCTCCTGCTTCAACTTACGTTGCAACACACGCTGAGAACACCCGAAGATGGCCGAAGCTTGCGATAAGCTCGGGTTATGAGCCAGACGCTGTTCCAGCAATTCCGTCAGTTGATCTGTCAATGAGAGGGTTCCTATACTGTTTACACGGTTCTGCCCCCCCATCGACATTTTCTTCAATGGCCAGTTTAAAACATCTCGGGCAATCAGCAGGCTATTGTATGGCTGAGAAAACCGGCAGATTCCCTGACATAGAGCCTGATACTGTTTTTCAATGTAATGCTCTGGCTTTGCATTCATAAACGTCATTTCACGTATGGGTAAAGACCGCCCGGTTAATGTCTGCGCTAATTGCACAATACCGGCCAAGACGTTTTCACTGACCAACCGTATTGCCGGGTGGTTTTGATAGCGGGAGCGCCATATCAATCGGATATCAGAACCTTCAGGTTGAACGCTTGAATCACCCAACCTGTGTACCAGACGCTCCAATGCCATGACCTGCTGCAATGCGTCGGCCAGTGTGTTGGACAAACCGAGAGCATCACCCAACAGATCAAAACTGCTTAAATCAGCCAGCTGGCCACTGAGCAAGCCGATGTAGGGATCGTGGCACAACTCACTGGCCGCCTGCATAAATGCCAGGTAATCTCTGACATCCACCTTTTCTGGTGGGTTATACAGCCATAAATCCGCTTTTCCAATAGCATTGGCCAGGGCACTTAATCGACCGCCTTTCTTCAGAAAAGCCACCAGCGTTGGCTTCAGATATACACCCAAAACAAATGCTTCAACGGTAGAGGCCTTTGTATCTGCCATCCTTTCCTGCATGTACAAACGTCACCTGATGATCGTGATATAGCAATTTTTTGTCGTAATAAAACAATATTATTCAACTCAACTGGCTTAGGCTAGGCTCTGTTGACATAAGTTTGCAGGCTCAGTGGCTCGTATAGTCGTTTTCCACAAGGCGGTCTGGTGCAGGCCGTAGTGGTGCTACATCAAACCAGTCCAACTCAGCTGGAAGGCGGCTATACGAACCACCCTCCGGGCTCAAACCAGAACGCCCGTGACGTCGTTGCAAGAACTTGAAATACATTGGTATTCCTACGTTCTTACGCCTAGTCACGAATGCTCTGGTTTGAGCTGAGCCAGCAACCTTATGTCAACACAGCCTAGGCCTATAAAAATAACAATAACCGGATAACAGAATGACAACGGACACACTTGAGCCAACAACCGCTCACCATTCATCCATGGATAAAGAATGGTTAAGCAGCATCATTCGACCTATTGAACATTTCGAAGAAGCACGTCGGTATCGGGCAACACACACCCGGCTTGAAGCCATGCGGCTGGCTGCGGAAAAGTTCAGAATCGACATGCTCAATAAACCCCAGGTCAAATTTTACCGCAGCATGGAACTGATCCGTGTACCGTACCCAACCAAATACGCCTTTTTAAACTGCAATATCATTCCAATGCCCTTTATTCATATCTTGAACCGTTTATTCGTGGTTCAGGTGGATACAGCAGAAGGATTGAAAACCATTCTACTCTCCCCTTCTGATGCTGAAGCGAATGCAGAAACCCCCCACTTCAAACGCATCACTAACAAAGCAGGACCTGCCAAAGACCTGCTAAAAAAATTCATCGCCCCACAAAGCAATACGGTGAATGGCTGTCTGGAACAGTTGGGTTTATTGCCTAAAGACATTGATTTCATCAGTTATGACCATCTTCATACACAGGATTTACGTCAATGGCTGGGTGATGGCAATAAGCCCGGGCTGTTTCCCAATGCCCGCCTGTTGGTGATGAAAGACGAGTGGCAGTCGGCAAAAGCATTATTGCCACCACAAATCGACTGGTACTGCCCAAATGGTCTGGCAGGTGTCCCTGAAGAGAAAGTGATTCAACTGGATGGTGACGTCATGATTGGTGATGGCCTGGCATTAATTCGCACACCCGGGCATACAGCAGGCAACCATTCGTTTGTGGCTCATACGCCAGAAGGATTAAAGGTAACCAGCGAAAACGGTGTTGGCCCTGATTGCTATGCACCGGAAAAATCCCGTATACCAGGCTTAAAAAAATACGCACTACAAACCGGCATGGAAGTGATTTTAAACGGCAATACACTGGAAGGCGGTATGGATCAGTACATATCTATGGTTGTTGAAAAAACCATTGCCGGAAACCATCCGGTCTATCGTGATTTTCCCAATATGGCGAATTCATCCGAGCTAACCAGCTACTGGGGCTTTCCTGGCTATAAACCGACAGTAGCCTATGGAGATCTCCATTTTGGAGTACTGACTAAAAAGTAATCACCCATTCGCCAAACAATAATAAAAAAAGGTTTCCTCATGGATGTATTCTCCCCTTGGCAGGGATTTCAAAACGACCCATGGTTCTGGCAGTTCCCCATGGCAACACTGATCATCAGTATGGCGTCGTTTCTAGCCGTAGCTACACCATGGACCATTATCGCCTGGCTCGACCCCAGGTCAATGCGCAAATATAAAATCCAGCAAAAGCCGTTTGAATTTAACAAATACTTCTGGCCCTCCATTGCCCGCATCATCATCAATAATGTCATTATGGCCGGGTTATTAGTGCTCACCTGGCCACTATTAAAACTGACCGCGGTGCATAATGGAGAACTGCCCTCCTGGTACATCATCATCGCCCAGCTGTTGTTCTTTGTGTTTCTGGACGACTTTTTATATTACTGGATGCATCGCTACATGCATGAAAACAAGTGGCTGTTAAAGCATGTGCACAGCGTCCACCATCGCATTCGCAACACCTGTGGTATTAATGGTAATTACATGAACTGGCTGGAGTATGTCTTGACGGCCGGACTGACTCTGGTAGGCCCTATTCTATTAGGTGCTCATATATATGTTGTCTGGATCTGGGTTGTTATCCGTCAAATGGAAGGTGCTGATGGCCATATTGGCTACGATGTACCGTGGAACCCGGCACACCTTTTCCCGGTTTACAAAGGTCCCGTTTACCATGACTTCCACCATGCAAAGTTCAAAGGTAACTACGCCGGCTTTCTGCCTTACCTGGATGAATACCTGGGTAAAACCCATATCCCGGCCTACTTGCGCTATTTGAAAGGTCGTAAAGCAGGATTAACGGCTCAGCAGATCGAGCAGCAGGAAATTGAGCTGAGAAAATCAAAACTTCAGCGAACTCGCAGGACTGTATCTGAGGCTAAGCCAACACACAGCCCGGCAGAGTTCTAAAGAGATAAAAAAGGCTGCGTCCAATCAGTGGGGTGCAGCCTCTCAACCATTCAGAGAAACTCAAGCCCCCACTGCCTCTCGTGTCTGCTGATCATTGGTTTGAACCGCATCCTTTGAACTCAGCAGCCTTGGACCCAGCATTAAGAACAGCACAATCCAGACACAGATACTGAAATAACCCGAATGCCAGATCAGAAAACCAACACCGCCCCACTCACTAAGATTCTTGGTTTCGTTGACCACCAAAAATGCATCTTTAACGGCCTGCAGGCTGACATTGAATTGATAATTCCCCTGTCGCAGGTTTTCCAGCACATGAGGCCAGTACTCGATCGGCAGATGATAAAATACTGAATAACTGCAATAACCAACCAGCCAGATAACGTTTAACCAGACAAACAGTTTCAGCAATCTTAATTCTGCAGCACTGCGATCACTTTTTAAAACGGTATACAACTGTTTGATGGCTAATGGGAAAATCGATAGAAAGGCCATTCCCCAGAGCGTCTCTTCAATCGCAAACAAAACCTCAAACTTGGTAATTAATGCGGTGGTGGCAAAAAACTGGGCGGTGAAAATGCAAAGGAAGAGAAATTTGGGTGCCCGACTGACAAGTACACTTAAGAGGTGTTGTTTTCCTGCCGGGTAGAGCCCTAAATCCCGGCTTGCGCGCAACATGGCAAACATGAATAGCCCGGCAAAAGACAGCTCTGCAAAGAAGGCCAGACTGCGAATAAATAACGAACTGTTCGCCAGACTGTCAAACCATGCCAGTTGCTCTAAATAGCTGGACACAAAAACAGAGCGATACAGCGCAACCGAAACAAAGATCATTCCCATCAATTTCATCACCCGCAGATAGGGAGTATTATCTGCACCACCACCTTTGTGGCAAAAAAATGAGACAGCGACAATGAAGTTTACTACATTGATAAGAACCAATACGCTCCACCAATTCCACGCCCATGTCCATTCGGTATTTTCTATCATTACGAATCCTGTCACTTTAACCAGAGCGCCTTTAACAGAGCTTCCGGTATTTTTATTATTATTTTTCAGTTGAGAAAACAGGTGGTCTTATAAATTACTGAGGACAGACTCCCAGCATTTATCTTTATAAATCCAACAGGTAACCATAATACGACTGAGGTTTTTTATTACAAGCTGCCCGTAATACAACAGTCATAGCCGTTTGAATTCAAAGTAATATGAACAAAGAAAGGTAGATTAAAAGAAAGATCACTGCGTGAGAGGATTTGAATACACCTCTCAAGCCACTGCTACCAGAGGCTTTCAGAAATCAAGAAAAAACGATACCCCCACTGATACCCCTATGTTTTTTGATAGCTGCCGACTATATAAAACAAAAAATCTATAAAAATATGTCATCATGATATTTCTATTTACCCCCCACTTTTTTCGATCAAAGGGGCTGATGGTTTGAAGGTTAACAGTGGATTTGAATAGGCTGCTTATGCAGCCTTTTGCAATCGCTTTACTGTGGCTACAGATATTCCCAGCTTCTCGGCTGTCTGTGCAATGGATAGCCCTTGGTTCTGCCTGCAATCCTTTACCGCTTCTATTTTCTCTGCGTCTGCTTTTGGCCTGCCAAGCTTTTTCCCTTCTGCCTTGGCTCTGGTTAAGCCTTCCTTTGTTCTCTCCCGGATACGGTTCCTTTCAAACTCAGCAACGGCTGCCATAACTTGCACTTGCAGCTTTCCGGCTGGGGAGGTCAGGTCAATTGTCCCAAGATCAAGACTGATAACGCTTATCCCTTTATCACTGAGTTGGTGCAACGTTTCCATAACATCAATCATGTCTCTACCAAGGCGGTCTAACTTCAGGATAACCAGTGTATCGCCTGACTCCATCTTGTGATCTATGAGTTGTTGGAAGCCCTGTCTTTGCATGGCTTGGCAACTACCACTGATAGTTTCAGAGATAACCCTATTTTCTGGTACTTGGAAACCAGCAGACTCAATAGCGATCTTCTGGTTCTCTACAGTTTGTTCCAGCGTAGATACACGGCAATAGGCGAATGTACGACCCATTTATAAAACCTCTTAGCTCATTTAATGCTGGCTCATTATATTTAATTGAGTCGTAATGTAAACCCTATTTTTATGAGCCATATATTAGGGGGTTATAAGTAGGTTCGTAAAACGGTTGTTTTTGAGCCACATAAAAGGGGGGAGCTTGAGAGGTAAAAAAGAGGAAGGAGGGTAGCAGGTCGATCCAGATGGAAACATTGCAAGGCCGTTTCCTCATCGTTGCTTGAAGCCCCGCCATTCCCATAGGAACGCACACCAAGGCGATGGAGCTGGATCGAATGCAGATTCTAAATTGAAGCGATGCAACGAATCAACAGCCCTGCCCATTGGTTTATTGATTTCGCTCTGCCTGTATTCTTGCGTATTGCTTTATCTTTCTACAGATTGATAAAGTACTATTGTCGTTTCGGCTCCACCGCTCTGGGTTGCTTAAATGCTGGGTTCCAGTTGTTGATGAGAGGGTCGCCCCCGAAGAACCTTCATCCGAAACGACTACTCCACATTATTGATAAATTACACTTTCAAAGCTCCTGTTTCCAGTGTTACTGTCACTCTGTCGTTTCGGCTCCATTTCCTTGGGGAGCGTTATCGCTGGGCTTCAAGTGTTTATGAGAAGGGTGCCAAGCAATCCCTTCACCCGAAGCGACTTTAATAGACCATCATTCCAATCTATTTTGTAAATAGCCCGCCCTTTCAGTTATCCCAAAAGTTAACTGAGTTCATTAAAGTACGGCTCTGTGAAAGGGTGAGGGCTTTATCAGGCTTTGGCAGTCACCACTCCATTCAGTACCGAATATTGATCTTTCATTCTGCCGGGTATCCCATCACGGATAATCCCGTTTACGATCTCCTCTGCACTTTGCCCCATAGCTACCATCACATTAATGAGTTTTCCATACTGTTTTTTTAAGTGTCTTTTTGCTGACTGATAGATCAATGCAAACTCATTAATGGATCGGGTAGCTATACGCTGGGCTGTGGTCTTGGCCTCTCCCTGTATTGCCATTACATCATTGAGCAAACTTCGGGTATACAGGTACGCCCCAGCAAAATACGCATCAGGATTAACAAGAATATCCAGTGGAATAAATCGCCCTCGGTTCCTGAATTGCACCTCAGCCCGGCACCAGAGACTATTGGAATGTTTGTCTATCTGCTCTCCTTTTCGGTAGACGCGTAGCATTTTTGCACTGTGTTTTGAGCCAACACTAAACCCGGTCATAATCTCAGTTTTACAGTTAGAGTGACTTTCCACCGTTTCAGGTTTACGGCCACGCCCCCCCGCTGTGAATTGATTAGGTTCTGATTTATACAGGTCATAAGCACCGGTAGGGGTAAACTCCTCTTGGAAACCATCCAGCGCAATATCCACTCTACTTAACCGGCCTTTCATCAATTCCAGATAAGCATGCAATTTATCGGCGGCTCCCGGTTGTTGAAACAAATATTGGCAACCAATCCCTGATAAAGAGATACACAACCCTGCATTCCCTCCATAGGCAATAAATGAGCCTGACAGGTATTCCCCCCGCTGGGTACATAACGGTACATGGTAGCGGTACATATTCCGGCACTCGCTACGGAAGGTAGCTAGCTTCATTCCCAGAACTTCATCAGCAATGTGTTTAATGTGGGCTTCATAACCCGGCTTCAGTTCTTCCGGACGAAACTTGCTTTCAATATGCTCAATACCTCTGAAAATTGAACCGGCAGGAATTGAGCATGTAACAAAATCCAGTACCGTCTTATTTACCCCCCTGTTAGAAGGGCGATTATTAGCAAGGATTGGGAAGTTGATAAGGTACATCACTCCCCCTCTTGCCTGCCGGAAACCAGCATTGCAAACAAAATGTTACGGGCTTCATTGGCACGTTCAGCCGATGACAGCCAATAGGTTTTGGTACTTTGACTTATAAATGATTCACCAGCATGTCGGCGAAACTCTGTTTCGCTGATACCTAGAGCGGCAATTGCTTCTTGCAGGGCTTCACGCTGGTTCATTGCTGCGACTCCTGCTGAAACTGCGCCCACTCGACTAAGTTCTGAGCCTTGCTGCGGCGCAACTCCTTTAGAGCTTTCTTTGCATGGCGTTTATCATCAATGGTTAGTTGGTTATAGCTGTAGCGAACTATCAGGTTCAGTTCTTCCAGAGCATCAACAATAGCGGCTAGCTGTCGAACTGTGAGGGTTAGAGTGATTAACGGAGTTCTGTCGTTAGCATTGCGGGTCGTCTTTATCATCACAACTGCCCCCAACCGATCACCAGAGCATTCAAGCGTCGAGCTTTACGAATGGCAGCGCGGTAGCTGCTGGCGGTGATAGTTTGGGTATGATGAACAAAGCAAGCGGATAAACGGGGACTGTTGCCTTTTAATAAGGCAATACGATACGCAGTCATAAAGACAGGCTCCTTTTGTGCATGGAACCTGTCACCGCAGAGTGCTAAATCTGAATGGTGACAGGCTGGAAGGGTTAGCACTACCGGCACAAAAGGAAACCGGCCTGCTCGAAAGCAGCCCTCCCAGCCCGTCATAAACTGAGGACAATGGGAATCCGCAACAATAAAAAAGCCGCTCGGTTGGCGACTGTTGCGCCTTTTGTATTGCCGGGTGCTAATCCGGGCTTCAGATTATGCTGAAGCGTTGGCAAGGTTACTGCTATTGTCTGGATCGGTCAATAGATGCGGGATACTTCCCCTCTGTGGCTACAGTAGCCGGGATGCCTACAAGTACTTATGGTTCAGTGCTTGCGAACCTCCCGCAGCCGGTACCCCCCTCCCCC
>OODV01000030.1:0-35000 GCA_900299555.1 uncultured Endozoicomonas sp. | reverse complement strand
TTAACGAGTGTTCACTTGATCGATCAAGCATTCAAAGCTTTGTGAAAACATCTCCGAAGAGAAGCTCTCTTAACCGATGCAATCGCACAAGCGCCCACACGAATTGTCTGATATCTTGTTAAAGAACTTGATTAAGTCGCTGTGACTTAATCTCTAACCGGCGATGATGCCGATCAGCGAGGCCGCCATCATACCGAAGCAGCTTTCATTGTCAAGCGATCGTTTTTCCGAAGAAGAAAGAAGCTTTCCAACTCGCTGACGTTGCCACTCTTTGTTAAGAGACAAGGCCTTGTCAGCGGATGCGCATCTTACCGCGCCGACTTGATTTGTCAACCGATTGTTTTTCATTCATTTCAAAACAACCAACCTTCAAACCGATCTTCCTGGCCAGCGATGAACTTTCGTTTCGCTGCTCCGACATGTGTCGTGGAAGAGCGGCGCATTCTACGGAACTCAATCAGGATGACAACCCGAGGAAAACACCTATCTTTTGCTGTAAGCTCAAACAAAAACATTAAAAGGAGTAGCTTTATGATGGCCAATTAGAGAAAGGTCATGACATTGCCTTTACAAATACCCTTCTTTAGAATGCTTCCACAAAATAGACAATAGTGTGTGCCTGACTTAAAGCTGCGCAATGTATTAGACAAGCGATGATATTTCGTCGTCTAAAGGTTGGACAATACAGCAATTCCGCTTGTTAATGATTACAGGTTTTTCGCGATAGCTAATAACCCGGCCAAGCTCAGGATGACCCGTCCGGACAGAAGCATTACGACAGCTCAACTATTCTCCGTTAGCTAATAATCAATACCAGCACCAATGTGCCGCTAAGCTCTTCCATTACTTATGTATCTTTTTACTGGAGACTTCTCTTGTTTGAACCCAATGTCAGAAATGCTGCCTCGATAAAAAATGACCTGCTTTCCGGTTTAACGGTAGCGCTTGCCCTAGTTCCAGAAGCTGTCGCCTTTGCCTTTGTTGCCGGTGTAGAGCCTCTGGTCGGCTTGTATGCAGCATTTCTTGTTGGCCTGATTACCGCAGCCATTGGTGGTCGCCCGGGTATGATATCCGGAGCAACCGGTGCGCTGGCCGTTGTTATGGTCAGTCTGGTCGCCAGTCACGGTGTACAGTATCTGTTCGCCGCAGTTGTTCTGATGGGTATTATTCAAGTGCTTGCCGGTATATTTAAACTCGGCAAGTTCATAAGAATGGTGCCTCATCCGGTAATGCTCGGCTTTGTAAACGGTCTCGCTATTGTGATCTTCCTGGCTCAGCTGAGCCAGTTTGGTGTGCAAGGTGAAGCTGGCTGGCTAACTGGCTCTTTCCTGGAAAACAGTGTGATTGATGTTGCCTGGATGAAAGGCAACGAGCTGTATTTAATGCTCGGACTCGTTGCCCTGACCATGGCCATCATCCACTTTCTGCCCAAGTTGACCACGGCCATTCCTTCTTCTCTGGCCGCCATCATTGTGGTTACCGCTCTCGCCCTTGGCCTGAAACTGGATACCAAAACCGTTGGTGATGTTGCGGGTATTGCAGGTGGGTTGCCGGCATTCAGTATTCCTTCAGTCCCTTTTACTTTTAAAACCCTGACGATCATCTTCCCCTACTCTATGATTCTTGCCGCTATCGGAATCATCGAATCATTGTTGACCTTGAGAATGGTTGATGAAATCACAGAAACTCATGGAAGCAGCAACCGTGAGTGTGTGGGGCAGGGTGTGGCTAATGTGGTTACCGGCTTCTTTGGAGGCATGGGCGGCTGCGCGATGATTGGCCAGAGTATGATTAATGTGAATTCTGGCGGTCGAGGCCGCCTGTCTGGTATTTCTGCGGCGTTATTCCTGCTGACCTTTATTCTCTTTGCTTCTTCTTTAATTGAAATGATTCCAGTCGCTGCACTGGTCGGTGTCATGTTCATTGTTGTTATCGGAACCTTTGAGTGGAGTAGCTTCCGAATCATGAACAAAGTGCCCAAGGGCGATGCTTTTGTACTGGTTCTGGTTTCCGTAGTCACCGTTCTGACTGACCTGGCTGTGGCTGTTATTGTCGGCGTTATTGTTTCAGCACTGATTTTTGCCTGGAAGCATGCAAAGCATATTCAGATCGAAAAGCAGGAAGACCAGGACGGCTCTACTGTTTATAAGGTCCATGGCCCACTGTTCTTTGGTTCTACCACACACTTTCTGGAGCAATTTTCGCCAAAAGACGACCACAAAGATGTCATTATCGATTTCCAGAACTCAAGGGTTTGCGATCACTCCGGGCTGGAAGCTATTGATACCCTGGCTGAACGCTATATGAATAGCGGGAAAACACTGCACCTGCGTCATCTCAGCAATGACTGCAGGAAGCTGCTGACAAAGGCGGGCAACCTCGTGGAAGTGAACGTCATCGAAGATCCTAAGTACTTCGTTGCTACCAATGCCTGATTACGATCAATCATGACTTTAAGCCCGGACTTAGCTCCGGGCTTTTTTAACAGGGTTACCTTTGAACCCATACACTATCTGATCAGGCATCAATTGCGAACCATAGTACCAACTGATAAATTAGTCCTTTGTGCCAATAATAAGAATATAGAGAGGCGACATAACGATGAAAACCATCGAGCAATGGTTCAGTGAATACGGTAAAAGTCACCAAAATAAAACCAACAAACTGATCCACTGGATCTGTGTGCCCTCTATTCTTTTCAGCATTGTCGGTATTGTATGGGCATTCAGCTCTGTTGCCGCCTGGGCACTTATGACCATCACCATGCTGTTCTATTTCAAGCTCTCATTTAAGCTATCTCTGGCAATGATTGTTGTATTTGCTGTATCGGCTGCACTCTCTCAAGCGCTTGGAGCCTATGTCTTACAAGCCAGCATTGCGATTTTTATCGTCGCCTGGATCTTTCAGTTTATTGGTCACAAAGTAGAAGGGAAAAAGCCGTCTTTCTTTGAGGATCTTCAGTTTCTATTGATTGGCCCCTTGTGGTGCCTGGGGTTTCTGTTTAGAAAGTTCGATATCAGTTATTAACTCTTTCCCTTATAAGGTGGGCGATAATCTTCATGCAGGCTCATCTCTTGCCATGGCTATTGCCTCTTTCGTATCTGACCATCCACCTCTTGGTTGGACAAGGTCTGAACGAAAGTAGGCAACGCCTCTTTTATCGGTAACTTTCAGAGGCGTATACAGATTATCATTGTAAAAACCCGGCATTTGGGCTTTTAGTTCTGCGTGACACAGG
This sequence comes from uncultured Endozoicomonas sp., assembly GCA_900299555.1. Classification (GTDB taxonomy): domain Bacteria; phylum Pseudomonadota; class Gammaproteobacteria; order Pseudomonadales; family Endozoicomonadaceae; genus Endozoicomonas. The sequence continues at coordinate 31,762 of OODV01000030.1, read as the reverse complement.
CCAAGAGTCAGTGATTGCACCTTTTGCAGCTGCTTATAAACATCTTCCACATATTCCTGTCTTGCTTTACTAACACTTTCTAGTTTCGCCAGCTCGGCCTTTAGAAAGGCAACTGCACTAACTAGCCCCCCAGATAACAGATAAAATTGGTAACATCTCGCTAACGGGGTGGATTTGAATTTCTCCAGGTACTCAGTACCTAACTGAGCATTCAGCTCTTCATTGCCAGTTTCAGCTAACACAATGCCTACTCCTTCCATACTCCTCTTAAGAGTAACAAGGTCAGTAATGGCGCTTTTTGTATCGCATGTATCCGGTTCAAGACTCTTCTTCACAACTACAGAAGCATCAGGACTATAAAGGTTCTCTTTTTTTCTCAGTTTCCTTAACTGCTTGAATAACGTATTTACTTCGTTGAAGTAATCACTACTGCTCAGAAACTCTTTAACATTGTGACTGGCACCCAACTGCCTGGCTAAATGCCCCTTATCAGAGAAATAACGAAATTCACGCGCAACCAGACTGCCTGTATAGTATTTTCGTGTCAGCGTACAACCTTTCATCCACCAGTAAAAATCACTAACTCTATTCTTTACCCAGGTAATTAAAGAAATTTTTCTATCAAAGAGGTCTTTATTAACACCTCTATCTTGCTCCAGCAGCAGTCTTGTGGGATTTACTATTTTAGTACTTCGACTGTTACTGAGACCAAGGGCTGAAGCTTTTTTCAGAGAGGCTTTTTCAGAATCAACTTGAGTAATGCCAGAGCCTGGTTTTCCAACACCTGGTATTTTATCCATATTGGTTAGCACCCTTAGGTCTGGCAAATTTGTCAAAAATTCACTTCAATTGAGCTTATCGACAACTTCGTTATTTCTAATAGTGTATGTAGAGAAAAATTGGTTACTGATAGCTCTTCAAACATTCGCGTACTCTTCACCCTTACCGAGCCAGCGATTAACCAATGGCTCGACACCTTCCGGCGACTGGCGAATTAACTCCTGCGCTGCGGTGCGTACAGCCATCAACAAGTCTCGATCCCTTTCGAGATCAGCAACCCGAAACTGTGCCAGGCCTGTTTGCCGGGTACCTAAAACTTCACCGGGACCTCTGAGCTCCAGGTCTTTCTCAGCAATCACAAATCCATCGTTTGAGTCTCTCATTACCTGCAGTCGCTTCCGGCTTTGCTGAGATAACGGCGCGTGATACATCAACAGGCAGTGGCTGGCGATATTCCCACGACCAACTCGCCCCCGAAGCTGGTGCAACTGAGCCAACCCAAGCCTCTCAGGATTTTCGATAATCATCAGACTAGCATTCGGGACATCAACACCCACTTCAATAACCGTAGTTGCCACCAGAAGATGAAGATGACCTTCCTTGAAAGCCTTCATCACTTCAGCCTTTTCACTGGCTTTCATTCGTCCATGAACCAGACCTATAGACAACTCTGGAAGTGTTTCTTTCAGCTGTTGAGCCGTCACTTCTGCCGCCTGACACTGCAATGCTTCAGACTCTTCGATCAGCGTGCACACCCAATATGCCTGTCGTCCTTCAAGGCAAGCTGTTTTAAGGCGTTTAATGACAGCTTCTCGACGGTCGTCGCCAATAACTACGGTATTGATTGGTGTACGTCCAGGCGGTAACTCATCAATCACCGAAACATCAAGATCGGCGTATGCACTCATGGCCAATGTTCTGGGAATTGGCGTAGCCGTCATGATCAGCTGATCAGGTAGCCCTCCGTTTTTCTCTCCTTTTTTTCTTAATGCCATTCTTTGATGGACACCAAACCGATGTTGCTCATCAATAACGGCCATGCCCAGCTTATGAAAAATGACATCGTCCTGAAACAGAGCATGGGTGCCAACCACAACCATGGCTTCACCAGAAGCTATCTGATCCAGAGTCTCCTGACGTTTTTTACCTTTTGTTTTTCCGGAAAGGAAAGCCATGGAAATGCCCAGCGGCTTCAACCAGTTTGAGAAGTTAAACTGGTGTTGTTCCGCCAGAATTTCCGTTGGCGCCATCACAGCGGCCTGATAGCCATTTTCTACCGCTTGTAGAGCTGCCAACGCCGCAACCACTGTTTTTCCTGAGCCGACATCCCCCTGCACAAGCCGTAGCATTGGCAGTTGAGTGGCCATATCCTGACTGACTTCATCAGTGACTCTCTGCTGTGCAGAGGTAAGGGAAAAGGGGAGTTGCTCCAATAACTGTCGGGTTAAACGGTTTTCAGGTGGCATGGCAAAACCACCGATAGACTGCACCCGCCTTCTGAGTTGCTGAAGGCTGAGGTTATGAGCCAGCAACTCCTCAAAAGCCAGACGCTGCTGGGCAGGGTGCCGCCCTTCACTGAGCAGTATCATCGACTCGTCTGGTGGCGGTTGGTGCAGCAGGCGAACAGCTTCCACCAGCGAACTGAGCCGATATTTCTGCCGAATATCCACAGGTAGAAGTTCCTGCAGAGAGCTTTCATCAGCGAGCAGCTTTAATGCCTGCTCGCACAGACTGCGGATTCGCTGCTGTGTCAGACCTTCTGTTGCTGGATAGACCGGCGTTAATGTTTCTTCAACGTCAGCAGGCGCATCCGATTTGATCACCCGATATTCAGGATGATACATCTCAAGCCCGGTAGCGCCCCGCCGAGGTTCTCCGAAGCATCGAACCTCTGTCCCTTGCCTGAGGTTATTTTTCTGTGCGCCGGTAAAGTGAAAAAACCTCAGGCTGATTGATCCGGATCCATCACCAATTCGGCAAAGCAGACTGCGACGCTTGCCCATAACGATATCCGATGCCAGAACTTTCCCCTGGACCACCACATCACTGTGAGGCTGCAGAGAACCAATCGGCGTGATCCTGGTTCTGTCCTGATAACGGAGTGGGAGATGAAACAGCAGGTCCTGAATATTATGAATGCCTATCCTGGCCAATTTGTCGGCCAGAGCCTCACCAACGCCTTTTAACGTTGTTACCGGAACCGTATTCAATGACCTGTTCATAATCACCATAGGCCCACTTACTGGTCAACCGAACACTGCCTTAAGGCATCGGACAGCACATCAATTGCCTTTGGCCTCGGAAAGCTGGCCCGCCAGGCAAGGGCTACGGTCCTGCTGGGGGAGGGCGCACAAAATGGCCGGGTACTGAGAATATTTGGGGCATAGTGATGATCCACAACGGCGGACTGTGGCAGCACACTGATGCCCATACCCGATGCCACCATATGCCGGATAGTTTCCAGTGAAGTGGCTTCAATCCCACTGCCATCACTGCCAGCTTCTTTTTTACTGGCCAGCATTGGGCAGGCCTCTAGCACCTGGTCGCGGAAACAGTGCCCTTCGCCCAGAAGCAACAGTTCTTCTTTAACCAGATCAGCCGGGTCAATTTCTCTCTGACTTTCCCACGGATGTCCCCCCGGCAACAATACCCGAAAAGGCTCATCGTAAAGGGGCTTGGTTAACACATCCGGCTCATTGAAGGGCAGGGCAACAATAATGGCATCCAGTTCACCAAGACGAAGCTTTCTGCGCAGAACCGCCGTGAAGTTTTCCTCAATATAAAGCGGCATATTGGGTGCGGTCTGTGCCAACTGAGGAATCAGATGGGGAAAGAGGTAAGGTCCAATGGTATAGATAGCCCCCACTCTCAAGGGTGAACTGAGCTGATCCTGACCGGTTTTTGCCAGCTGCTTAATTGCCGATGCCTCTTCCAGAACTTTCTGAGCCTGGCTGATGATCAATTCACCCATTGGGGTAACACGAACAGCATTCCGGGTTCGCTCAAACAAGGCAACCCCCAGTTCATCTTCCAGTTTTTTAACCCCAACACTCAGTGTTGGCTGGCTGACAAAGCACTTGCTGGCAGCTCTGCCAAAGTGCTGCTCCTGGGCAAGGGTGACAATGTAGCGAAGTTCTGTCAGTGTCATAATGTTTTTCAACTGTCTCGATGAACAGCCCTGAGCTCATAAAAGCACAGGAAGACTGGCAAGGATGCTCGTACCACCTATAATACTGTAAATTTATACAGCTATATAAATGAAATCGCCATTATGTTTTTTCCGAAGGTTATACCAACCAATAGATGATAGCTATGAATAAGCTCAACATATTGATTGCTGGCTGTGGTGATGTGGGTTGTGAACTTGCCCGACAGCTGATTTCCATGAAGTGCTTTAATGTCTGGGGGCTTCGGCGAGATATCAAAAAGCTTCCCTCCGGCGTGAACCCCATTCACGGCGACCTGTTTAATGCTGAAAAGCTTGGCGACTGGCCTGTACAGATTGACTATGTAGTTTATGCTGCGGCTTCCAATGGGCGATCAGAAGAGCATTACCAACAGGCTTATATTGACGGTCTGCAGAATATTCTTAACCGTTTAGTGAATGAGCGGTACCAGCCAAAACGTATTTTCTTCACATCCAGCACCAGCACATTCCACCAGAGCAGGGGAGAATGGGTAAATGAAACGTCTGCAACCCAGCCTGTGAAATTTAATGGTCGAGTTATGCTGGAAGCAGAAAGCCTGTTACACCATGCTCCCTTCCCCGGTACTGCTGTTCGTTTTGGTGGAATTTATGGGCCCGGCAGGAATCGATTAATTAGCCGTGTTCTAAAAGGTGAAGGCTGTCCTGCAGAACCGGAAATCTACAGTAATCGCATTCATCAAAAAGACTGTGCAGGTATCATCGCGCACCTTATTCGAAGAGATATGGATAATATGCCTGTCGATAACCTGTATCTTGGTGTCGACAATACTCCTGCAACAACTTTCGATGTACTGCAATGGCTCGGGGAACAGCTGAATGTGTCATTAGATAATAAGAATTATCCATCGCCACAGCGCGGTAACCGAAGGTGTTCGAATCAGAGGATTATTGAGACAGGTTATAAATTTTACTTTCCTGACTACAAAAGCGGCTATTCAAGCCTTATCCATGACAAAAACTAATAACAATTAAACTTTTTAAAGCCGTTATGAACATGATGGACAGAAGTACAAGGCAAGACGAAGTAACGAGTCATAGCCTTAGGGGGCGTTACCAACTGACCATTTACGCAATAGAGAGTTAGAAAGTGCAGTTGTTATAAGCTCTACTGCCAGGTTCTGCAGGCATTTTTACTACCGCCAGAGCCTGACAATCCACAGCGCAAATAGTCCTGAATCACCTTTAATAAAAGCTTATTAACGGCTTACCAAGATATAATTCACAGAGTTATCCACAGGATAGGCTACAGATAGAACATCTGGATAACAATACTGCCTATTATTTTTGAACTATCACTTTAAAAATCTTTCTATACGGTTAATTCGTTTAAATTTTAACCATTGGAAAGAGCGTAATATTGTGAGTACGGCCCTACCAACCTCGGTTCCATCAGCACACAACATGGCGCAGTGCCTCAATCTGGAAAATAAGAAGAGCACTTCACCAACACATTTCCACTCAGGAAGATCGGTTAATGAAGTTTCTGAAAGACAAGGAGATATCACAAAGAGCTCAATACCAGCAGGAGAAGGGCGTATACAAAATGAACCGAGCAAAAGTCACTCAGAAATTATGGATATGCAATGGCAGAGCCACTGCCAATTCTATTCCGAATGTTCACACTGTCTGAGACTCCAGACCAAACCCAGTATCGACAGCGCAACTCAGCCGATTGTGATCATCAATACATCGGAAAGCTGTAAAAGAATCAAACCCAAAAGAAATGTGCATCGCAGAATCTCCGTAGAGCCCCTGACCGAAGATCAAGAGCTCATCACTAAAGAAACTTACTTAAGTTCCAAAATAGCCTCTACCTCCACTGGTACTCCTTTTGGCAACTCTTTGACACCAACAGCTGCGCGGGCAGGATAAGGCTGCTTAAAGAATTCAGCCATGACCTCATTCACTTCTGCAAAGTTAGCCATATCGGTAAGAAAAATGGTCACTTTGGCAGCATCGTCAAGAGTGCCACCAGCAGCCATGGCAATGGCTTGAAGGTTTTCAAAACAGAGGCGGGTTTTCTCCTTAAAACTTCCCTCCAGTAATTCCATGGTTTGTGCAACCAGTGGAATCTGGCCTGAGATGTAAACAGTGGTTCCTGCTTTTACTGCCTGGGAATAGGTCCCAATGGCCTGGGGTGCCTTATCAGTATTAATCGTCTGTCGGTTACTCATCGATCTACTCTCTTAAGCTTGGGAATCAGAAGCCCTGAGGAAAGCCCTCAGCCCCCATGGAAAAACCGAAAAAGAAGACACCCGATACTAGGGTGTAAACATTATTTTTCAAGGATTAAGAGCAATATTTACCGGATTGTGACCACTATTTTTTAACAGTGGTAATACCAAAGCATTTTATTGATGAGTTTTAATAAACAAAGGCTTATGAATCTCGACGCCGTCGAATGATGGAGTGAACCCCTTTAATAACCCGAAGTCGTTTAATAATTTTTGCCAGATGTACCCGGTCACGAACACTGAGCAGTAGCTGAACAATACTGCATCGAGAGTCCTGCTCGACCATACTGATCTTCTCAATATTACCTTCCACCGCAGTAATTGCTGTAGCCAGAGAGGCAATCATGCCGCGGTGATGCTCCAGCTCTACGCTGAGCTCTACAGTAAACTCACCGGAAACCTCCTTATCCCACTCAACTTCCAGAACCTTCTCTGGGTTATGTCGAACTTCAGAAACATTGGGGCAGGTATCAGTATGAATAACGATGCCCCGACCCGAGCTGACATGACCAACGACTGGATCACCCGGGATTGGGTAACAGCACTTACCAAAACTAATGACCATACCTTCCGAGCCGCGGATAGAGAGCGGTTTCTCACTGTTGGAAAGGTCCAGCTGACTCTTGTTCTCAGGCAGACTACCAGGCTCAACCAATATCTTGGCGACAATATAGGCCATACGGTTACCGAGACCAATATCTTCCAGGAGCTCATCAAGGTCATCCAGACTAAATACCGATAACTGCTTGTGAATGACTTGTTCGCTAATTTGCTCAAGGCTACTGTCAAAGCTGACCAGCGCTTTGTTCAGCAAACGTCGGCCCAAGGCGATTGACTCGTTTCTGCGCTGATGTTTAAGGAAGTGGCGAATGTTGGACCGGGCCTTGCCGCTCACAACGAAATTCAACCAGGCAGCATTCGGTCTTGCGCCCGGTGCGGTAACAACTTCAACCGTTTGGCCACTCTGCAATGGCTGACTGAGAGACGCCAGACGTTTATTAATACGACAGGCTACACAGGTGTTACCCACATCGGTATGAACGGCATAAGCATAGTCAACCGCTGTTGCACCTTTGGGCAGTTCGAGAATATGCCCCTTGGGGGTAAAGACATAAACCTCATCCGGGAAGAGATCGATTTTAACGTTCTCAATAAACTCCAGTGAGTCTCCCGCATTTTTCTGCAGTTCCAGTACACCTTTGAGCCACTGCCGTGTTCTGGCATGGCTGCCAGACAGCGCCTCTTCTCCAGACTTATAAAGCCAGTGGGCAGCAATACCATTATTGGCCATGTCTTCCATTTCCTGGGTCCGGATCTGGATTTCTATGGGCACGCCGTGCATACCAAACAGAGTGGTATGAAGCGACTGGTAACCATTAGCTTTCGGGATGGCGATGTAATCTTTGAACCGACCGGGAATGGGCTTATAGAAGTTATGAACAATGCCAAGCGCTCGATAACAGCTGTCGACTTTATCCACAATGATTCGGAACGCAAACATGTCCATGATGTCATCAAAAGACTTGCTCTGATTCTTCATCTTGCTATAGATGCTGTAAAGATGCTTTTCACGCCCAACGACCCGGCCTTTAAGGCCTTCTTCTTCCAGGCGGGCGGCAATCGCCTGCTGAACCTGACTGACCAGATCTTTGCGGTTGCCACGGGCATTGCGTACCGCCTGTCGAATCAGCCGGGCACGCATGGGATACATGGCAAAAAAGCCCAGGTCCTCCAGCTCTATCCTGAGCGTATGCATGCCAAGACGATTGGCAATGGGAACGTAGATATCCAGCGTTTCTTTGGCAATGCGACGGCGCTTGTCAGGCCTCAGCACACCCAGTGTACGCATATTATGGAGACGGTCCGCCAGCTTAACCAGAATGACTCGAATATCCTTGGCCATGGCCAAGGCCATTTTCTGGAAGTTTTCGGCCTGGGCCAGTGTCTTGTTTTCAAAATTCATGTGGGTCAGCTTACTGACCCCATCCACAAGATCTGCAACAACATCACCGAACTGCCCAGCAATGTCCTGCTTTTCGATTCCCGTGTCTTCAATGACGTCGTGCAGCATGGCCGCCATCAGGCTCTGATGATCCATGTGCATATCGGCAAGAATAGAGGCTACTTCGAGGGGATGAATTATATATGGGTCGCCACTTCGGCGTGTTTGTCCGTCATGGGCCTGCTCCGCATAATAGTAGGCCCGACGAACCAGGTTGACCTGCTCGGGATTCAGATAGGACTTCAAGCGGCCGGCAAACTCATCGATGGTCAGCAAAGTCCGCTCCTTACGCGCAGATCATCCATTGCACCTTCTTATCTTCTAAAGCCTGTGATCTAAAGATAGTACGAAGGTAAAACGCTTATTGTTCTACACCAGCCAGGAACATTGCTGCTTCATCGTCATCAACAGTGCGGTCATCAACGGAAAGAGGGGTCACCAGACCTTCTGCAATTTCACGCAGAGCAACAACCGTTGCCTTATCGTTTTCCCAGTCTACCTTGGGATCCTTACCGCCAATAGTCAGCTGGCGGGCACGCTTGGAAGCAACCATAACCAGTTCAAAGCGGTTATCTACGTTATCCAGACAGTCTTCTACAGTTACTCGAGCCACATTTTACTCCATCAATTAGTATCAGGATCCGATAACAGAACCTTAATGCCGGTTTGCCGGACCCTTTAGTGTACTTTACGACCTATAGCCAGACAAGCTTTAGCAGGGTTAGTGTTTGCTCCATAAGGAGTGCGGATTATAGTATTCGTAAGCATGATCTAAGCAGAAAAACAGTCCTGCCTGAAAATAACTGGCCGAACGGCCAAAAGCCTGGAATAAATACATGGTGAATATCCCGAACAGCTCTGGAGCAAACAAGACCAGAGAGAGAGCCAAAAAGCTTCAAGATCTTCGTGATGCAATGGCTACACATGGCATTGATGCCTGGATTATCCCATCTTCGGATGCCCACAACAGTGAGTATGTAGCGCCTCACTGGGAAGGTCGTGCCTGGCTCTCCGGCTTTACCGGCTCTGCGGGCACACTGGTGGTAACACAAGACAAGGCAGCACTGTGGACTGACGGCCGCTACTTTATTCAGGCATCAGAGCAGCTGACAGGTTCAGAAATCACCTTGATGAAAGATGGTCAGCCTAGCGTCCCATCAATGGTTGACTGGGTGGCAGGTGAAGTTAATGAGCAGGGCTGCATTGGTTTCGATGGTGCGACCCAGAGTCTGGGCAACGTTAGAAACCTCGAAAAGAAATTGGCTGACAAATCAATTAGTTTGAAATTCGACCACGATCTGCTGAATGATGTCTGGCCTGACAGGCCAGCATTGCCTGCTGATCCCGTATTTATTCACGAGGATTTCTATTCAGGTAGAAGTCTCACCGAAAAAGTCGCCGATGTTCGAGAAATTCTCAAGGAGCGGAAAGTAGCAGAACTTCTCATCACCACACTGGACGATATTGCCTGGCTGTTTAATCTACGGGGCTCTGATATCGAGTGTAACCCTGTATTTCTTGCCTATTCACTGATCTCACCAGACCGCATCACACTGTTTATCAACAAAGAGCGAATAGAAGCTGATGCCCTGGCAGCACTGGCAAAGGCTGGCGTAGATCTGGCCGACTATGATGAAATTCTGGACAGGTTATCAACACTTCCAGATAACACTCGCCTGATGATCAACCCGGCCAACACCGGTTATAAACTTGCCGCCGCCATTCCTGAATCGATTAAGCTTATCGAAGATAGATTGCCAACTACAGATCTTAAGGCCATTAAAAACAGCACAGAAATCGAACGGATGACGGATTGTCATCGCCGTGACGGCGCTGCAATAGTTCGTTTTATGCGCTGGCTGGAAAGCAATATTCCTACTGGACAGCTGGATGAAGTCAATATTGATGAGCAGCTGCTTCAATTCCGCTCAGAGTCTGAGTATTTCAAAGGGGTCAGCTTTCCCTCTATCGTTGGCTACGCCGGGCATGGTGCTATCTGTCACTACCGGGCGGATGAAGCGTCTGCTTATCCTATTAAAAACAAAGGGTTGCTGCTCATCGACTCAGGTGCTCAGTATCCTGATGGTACAACGGATATTACCCGAACGTTTGCCTGTGGGGAGATGACTGATGAGGAGAAGAGAGACTATACCCTGGTGATGAAAAGCCATATCGCCCTGGCGACAGCCAAGTTCAAGGAAGGAACACGGGGGATACAGCTGGATGCCATTACCCGGCAGCCTTTATGGAGCGAAGGTATCGACTTTAATCATGGTACTGGCCATGGGGTTGGTTACTTCCTGAATGTGCATGAAGGCCCCCAGAGCATCAGCCCAAGATGGTTTGACGTTGCCCTGAAACCTGGCATGCTGATTACTAACGAACCAGGCATTTACCGTGATAACAAACATGGCGTCAGGCTTGAGAATATTATGCTGGTTGCTGAGGATATCGAGAATGAGTTTGGAAAATTTTTCAAACTCATTCCTATGACGCTTGCTCCATTTGATACTAAGCCACTGGTTAAAGAACTAATGACTGATGCAGAAATTCAGTGGTTGAATGGATACCACAGAATGGTGAGAGAAGCACTTTCACCTGAACTCAAAGGGAAAGATCTGGAATGGCTAGAAGAGGCTGCTAAGGATTTGTAAAATAAGGAACCTACACCACCTCGCTCGTTGGCATAATAAGAAGCCAACGAGCAAGCATGGCTGTAGCCAGGTTGACGAACGCCCAGCAAACCCCTTGCCAGCCTAAATTCTGTGCTGGTCAATAACATCTTGAAAGAACCTGACCAGCCCCTGAACTACACCTTGCTTCTTAGTATCTGCAGATGTGTGCAGATTAGCATCAAGAGCTTTTATTTTTTGCTCCTGTTTAACAACAGCTTCTTTTAACACTTCTGTTACAGATGTCGATGGTTTACTGGCTTCAGAGCCTTTCTTTGTGCGTACAGCTTTACGAGACACACTGTTTCTATTAAAGGGAGATTCTGACCCCTTAGGCAATATCAAACCATCCCCTATATCCATTTCAAGCGCTTTATCAGTGAGACGTCTAGCCAAGTCTTCCACATCAACAACCTTACGCATGGAGTCAGGAAGTCGGTTTAATAAGGTTTCTGCCCATTCTTCAGCCTGTTTGTTCATAGGAAGAAATTCGTCATCAATATTTAACCTCACTGATTTCAGATCAACACCCTTTGGTTCTTCACCCCTTGCAGGAGCTGACCTTGGTGAATCCCTTTCATCTGTAGGTAAATATTTTAATTCAGATGAGCCTTTTTTATTTCCTCTAAGAAGCCATGAAACCTCTTCTTCCAGTAGTAATAAAAGACCGGTTCTTTTTTGCTTATAAAAAGCTTCCGCTTCAATACCTTTTTTCACATTAGCTGCATTTTTAGCAATAGATTCAGATTTACTACGTAGGGTTGAATCCATTTTTTCCATTATACTTTTAACTAACCCTGCTCCCAGGTCAGCACTTTTTTTATTAAGTTGTTTTTTTAATCCAGTCCTGATTTCAGATCTAATCTGATCCATAATAATTTTATAGCAACTTTGAAAAAACTCTTTTTGTCCATGCATCCCCCCCTTTTCTTTGTTTACCAGCTGATCATGCTTTCTCACTAAATCGTCCCGCTCTAGAGCTGCATGTTTGATCCTACTCCTAAGACCATCTACACCTTCTGGTTTTGCACCAGCTAATTCCGTATTAAGCTTAGATACTCTGCGATCTAAATTCTCAATATCCGTGGTATATTTATCTACAGAAATAATCTGGGTATTCAAACAGGAAGCAAAAAGAAACTCTTTATCCTCTGGAGTCATCATTCCGAGTGACAGAACCCCTGTTACCTGACTATTCACAAACTCTGCGGAAGAAGTTTCCAAGCCTGTCTGCATTTGTTGCAGAAGTTCTGCGGTTAAACCTAGCATTTTTTCTTTATCGTTATCCTTGCCAGCGGTAAACTCAAAACTCATGACCTTTGCAGAAAGCTTTACAACATCGTTATATAATTGCTCCCTTACTTTTGGCGAAGGAGGCGCCTCCCTAGAGTAAGATTGTCTCAGTAGCTCGAAATAGCCCTTTATGGCACCTCTTGCCTCTTCTGCAGTTTTTGCCTTACCCCCTTTTTTGGCAACGTTAGAAAGTGACTTTGGCATTTTATCTGGATCAAGCTGATTACTCTTCTTGAAAACAGACTTCATAAAAGTAACGAGTAGACCCTCATTTCTTGACTTTAAGTCTGTATTTTTAGTCCTAGAGGGCTCAACACTGCTATTTTGAACTTCACTATCACAGTCTCTATTCTCAACTTTTCGATGATTGTGCTCTGCTACCTGACTTTTCTTCGCCTTATGATGGCTGGCATCATGCCCTAAAGATCCGCCACCCGGTAATCTATTAACAGCCATAACATTATTTCCCTATAATGTTCCACTTTTTAAATATAGCCTTTGAATAAAAGGCTATATCTTTTAATCTCTCATCCAAGAAGACCTTTAATCAGATCTTCTTTATAGTGCTGCATCCAATTAATTGATAGACGCTGGCTACGAATAATGGTTTGCAAATCTCTCAAGGCAAGATCAAATTCATCGTTAATCACTAGGTATTGAAACTCACCATAGTGAGACATCTCACTGACAGCCTGGGACATTCGCCTCTCAATAATGGAGAGATCATCCGTAGCACGGCCAATTAGGCGTTCTCTCAGAGCCTCAAGAGAAGGTGGCAGAATAAAGATTGAAACTGCATTAGGCATCAAGCTACGTACCTGCTGTGCTCCCTGCCAGTCAATCTCCAGAATCACGTCTTCACCTTTGTTCAGCTGTTCACGAACCCAGTGTGCTGAAGTTCCATAATAATTCCCAAATACTTCTGCATGCTCAAGAAACATGTCTTTTTTCAACATATCCTGAAAGCCTTCAATAGAAGTAAAGTGGTAATTCACTCCATCATGCTCACCTGGACGGATACCCCGAGTTGTATGAGAGACAGACACCCGCACATGAGGTGTGGATTCAACCATCGCCTTTACCAGGCTGGTCTTTCCAGCACCGGAGGGGGCAGCAATAATGTAAAGTTTGCCAATATTCATGAACACTCCAGGGAAGAAGCCCTGTTTTTAACCTATAATCTATAGTTTAAGTCAGACTAGGGGTTTATCCCCGTATATTTGCACCAAAAAAAATAACCTTTTGATAATAAAAGGTTATTTTATTCGATGTTCTGAATTTGCTCTCTCATCTGCTCGATAAAAACTTTGAGATTTACTGCAATCTGGGTGAGGCCAGCATGAATTGACTTGGAAGACAGAGTATTAGCCTCACGATTAAGTTCCTGCATCAAAAAGTCTAAGCGGCGTCCGACGGCTCCCTGTCCAGAGTTCTTGAGGGTTCGGCGTACCTCAGTGATATGGGTTTCCAAGCGGTCCAACTCTTCATCAACATCCATCTTCTGAGCCAGGATCACCATTTCCTGCTCCAGTCTTTCCGTGTTCAACTCCTGCTTGGCTTCAGAGAGCCGATCAAGAATCTTCTCACGCTGATTGCGCAGGATTTCTGGCAACAGAACACGCAGCTGTTTGACCTCTTCACCCATTTTCTCCAACCGTGCCTCAATAAAAGACTGAAGTTCTCTGCCTTCTCTCTGCCTCATCTCAGCCAGCTGAATAATTGCATCATGAAACCCCTTTACAGCGGCCTTATGTACCACTGTCATTTCGGTTTCTTCCGTCGCCTGAACCCCCGGCCATTGTAGAACTTCAAGAGGGTTTACCGGAGCCACCTGTGAAAACTGAGCCTCAATCTCATGAACTGCTGACCGCAGCTTTTCCAACAAAGCACGATTAAGGTCCAGCGCTTGATCTTTCTCAACTAACTGATATTTAAGGCTACATTCAACCTTACCTCTTTTCAGTTGTTTACGGATTACCTCTCTCAACGCAGGCTCTATCTCCCGAGCTTGCTCAGGTAGACGAAAATGAGGTTCAAGATAACGGTGGTTAACGGATCGAATTTCCCATATCAGGCTTCCCCAATCCTCCTGTATCTGAACGCGGGCGAATGCAGTCATGCTGGATGTCATGAAATACTCTTTTAATCGGTAGGCAATAAAGGCTCATTATTTCAGAAGTTTATCCACAAAACAGCCATGAAAAGAAAATACCACATTTATCCCATACCCTGAAAAACAGCGTCTGAGTCCAAAATAATGAAATTTTCACAATAAACAGACCGACGAAATCAGATTTCTCTAAATACAAGAGTAACTGCAAGGCCTTATAAGACAGTTAAGAATACCGTTGATTTGGTGAAACCCTATTTAATAGCCATGACTTAATGAAACAGTGTTTTCCCGAAAACCCATGGAGCAGTTATAATTCCGCAGATTTTGTAATGCTTATGCTTTTTCAGACATACCAAGGTAATCTCCATGCGTCCAAGCGGAAGAACGGCAGACCAGCTCCGTGATGTAAAAATCACTCGTAACTATACCAAACACGCAGAAGGATCTGTGCTTGTTGAATTTGGCGATACCAAAGTCATCTGTACAGCCTCGGTTGAACGTGGAGTACCCCGATTTCTGAAGGGAACAGGTCAGGGCTGGATTACCGCTGAGTACGGTATGCTGCCCCGCTCAACAACTGAGCGTATGGGACGTGAAGCTTCCAGAGGTAAGCAGGGTGGAAGAACCCTTGAGATTCAACGTCTTATTGGCCGTGCTCTGCGAGCAGCAGTAGACATGAAAAAGCTGGGCGAGAATACAATTAATATTGACTGTGACGTTATTCAGGCCGATGGTGGTACCCGTACTGCATCGATTACTGGTGCCTGCGTTGCTCTGGTTGATGCCCTGCGCTATATGCAGGAAAAGAAAATGGTCAAAACTGACCCATTCCTGCATATGATTGCCGCCATTTCTGTCGGTATCTATAAAGGCAGCCCGGTTCTGGACCTTGATTATCCCGAAGACTCCAGTGCTGAGACAGATATGAACGTTGTTATGACGGATGCCGGTGGGTTTATCGAAGTTCAGGGAACTGCGGAAGCCGCACCTTTCAGCCAGAATGAAATGCTGGCCATGATGGCTTTGGCCCGATCCGGTATTGAGGAAATTATTGAATTACAGAAAAAAGCGTTAGCAGAATGACACTTTACTGCCTGCCCTTTTAATTGATCTATTTTTAATAGAACCCGGTTATATACCGGGTTCTTCTTCTTAATAGGCAGGCAGTATGATTATCTCAATGATCGGTTCCCATGGGACCGGCAAAACAACGCTTTGCAACTCCCTGATCACAAAGCTCGGGAACGAATGGTCGATTTTTGACGACTATTACCGGAAAACAGCACAACAGCTGAGATATAAAACACCGCGGGAAGCGGTACTGGAGAATCAAGCCATCAGCCAAATATCATCTACAGCAATGGCTGGGGCTGCTTTTGGCGCTATGCTTGAGTGGCTGGAAAGTATTGAAGGGCATGGCATCATTGATACGGGACCTCCATCAATTCTGGCTTATCACCGCTATTGGCTGAAAGTGTGCGATACCCCCATCAGCCCTTACATGCTCAGGCTGGCCAAAACCATAAGCCAGAAGATTGATGCTTTCTGTTATCTACCAATGGGGAAAATCGCCCTTGAGAACGATGGTATTCGCAGTAACGATACCATTTTCCAGAAAGATATTGATCAGTGGGTGCTATGTAATAACACGGATCTTAAGGTTCATGAAAACAAGGTGCTTATGGTAGAAAGCACAGAAATAGATGAGAGAACCGAGGAGTGTATCAAAATGATCCGTTCACTCCTCAGAAATCAGAAAAAAAACAGTTAACTCAGGAGGGGATTACATCCCCAGCTCCCAATCAAAATCAATAATCACCGGTGCATGGGATGAAAACACCTGCCCCTTATAAATACCACCATTCAGAACACGATGGCGCATTCCCGGAGTGATGATCTGATAATCAATACGCATGCCCACATTATCATTGCGTAGAGATTCATCTTTCCACCAGCTGTACTTACCGGCTTCCCGATCTACCTCACGATAAGCATCGAAGAACCCCATATCTCCAAGCAGACCTTCCATCCAGCCACGCTCGGCCTGATTGAAACCGGATACTTCCTGAGCCTCACGCCAATTAGCCACATCAATCTTCCGGTGCGCAATGTTCCAGGTACCACACATAATAAACTCACGACGCTTACGACGCTGTTTACTTAAGTGGTGAGAGTAGCCATCCAGAAAACGATATTTGAAGTTAAGACTGTCTTCATCATCACCTTCTGGCACATACAGACTGACGAGACTGATCTTGTCAAAGTCAGCCTGAAGGTATCGACCGGTTTCATCAACTTCAGGAAAACCGAGCCCACTGATGATTGCCTTGGGGGCATGACGGGTATAGATCGCTACACCACCACGATCAGTGCGGTTATAACCGCTAAAAGCATAGCCAAAATAGCCATCAAGGAAATACTGATCCTCAATAACCTGCTCGTCTTCACGAGTATCCTGCAAACAAATAAGGTCCGCATCCTGCTCTAAGAGCCAGTCAAACAGGCCTTTTTCTCGTGCGTTTTTAATGCCTTCACAATTTAAACTGATAACTCTCATCGAATACACCTTGCCTGAGCGCATACACGCACTGACATTAAGCTTGTTACCTCGGCAAGACAGTAACCGGAAAAACAGAAACTGAAGGCCTGTAAAACCACCAGAACAAATCTCAGCCTGAGAAGCAGCTGCTTTGATCAGGATGAACGACGGCTAAAGTCTAAGCTTTTCGGAGATACGGTTACTAAACCGGGATTAACCCTGCATCAACTGTACGACAGAGTTAGTAAAAGCCCTCATCCCTATTATAAGGCATGATCCAAGTTCTTATGGTACGGTTGAACACAGAAAGTTCGGAATTGTATCTAACAAATGATAGCGGGTCGCCCCCCGTATGTTTATCCGCATAAATCCGGTCTCTACTACAGAGGCCTGCTATTCAAGGCGATAATGAGCGACAGTTTCCGTAATTTTGCATCATCAGACCTGATAATCACGAATTTTTACACCCTGGCGGAATTTGGCCTGCAAATGGCCAACCAGAACAATATCTGTCTTTTTCACCTCCTGAGCAGTAAATAGCTCTCTTATGGTTTTAAAGTACTTTAGCGCATATAGAAGAAGGCCGTGAACGTAAAAATATGTATTAAATAACTTGTGCTGCAGGGGTTACACCAAGAGTTATTGGTATAAAATACGCGATTTGACCCAGAATCATGGGCATGTTGCGAACAGGACCCTACCAATGCATCAGTATCAAAAAGAATTTCTTGATTTTGCCATTGAGCAGCAAGTGCTCCGTTTTGGTGATTTCACCCTGAAGTCCGGCAGAACGTCACCCTACTTTTTTAATGCCGGATTATTTAACAGTGGTGAAGCAATTAGCAAACTCGGCCAGTTCTATGCTGAAGCCATGGTTAATGCTGGGCTGGAGTTTGATATTCTATTTGGCCCTGCCTACAAAGGTATTCCCCTTGCTACATCCACTGCCGTAGCCCTCTTTGAGAAACACAACCGAAATGTTCCATGGAGCTTCAACCGTAAGGAAGCCAAAGATCATGGAGAGGGCGGCAATATTGTTGGTGCACCTCTGGAAGGACGTGTTGCTATCGTCGATGATGTTATTACTGCAGGCACAGCCATCCGCGAAGTAATGACTATCATTGAACAAACCTATGCACAACCTGCCGCCGTTGTGGTCGCTATGGATCGTCAGGAAAAGGGACAGGGTGAACTTTCCGCCATTCAGGAAGTGGAACGAGACTTCAATATTCCGGTTTTGAGTATTGTATCTATGGCCAACTTGCTGGAATATAGCGAAAATCATCCTGAAATCCGCCGCTATGCGCCGGAAATAAAAGCCTACAGAGACCAGTACGGAGTATGAAACTCAAACAGCCATTCATACTGTTTCTGACAGGAATGCTGTCTGCGACCGGAGCCGATCAGGCTGCGGCGCAGAGCCTGTATAAGTACAAAAACCACGAAGGTACCACGGTTATTTCATCCAATATGCCCAGTGAGTTTGTCCAGCTGGGTTACAGCATTCTCGACAGAAATGGTCGGGTTGTTGAAACTATCCCCCCGGTAATGACCAGCGATCAGAAAAGCCAGCTGGCAGACTTGCAGTCCCTCCGTGCAGAGCAAGAGCGTCAGACCGAGCTGGATCAGGAGTTACTGTTTCTGTATGGAACCCCGGATGAAATTGATGGGGCAAAGAACCGAAAACTCAGCGAGTTCGACCAAAAAATAAGAGAGATGCAAAACCTTGAAGTCATTATGGCCAAGAACATTGATGACAAGCGTTTACAGATTAAAAAGGCCGGTGAGAAAGCCCCGGAATACCTGCATGAAGAGCTGGACAACCTGAAAGACCAGAAGCAAACCTATAAAGATCGGGCGGCAAGTTATAATCGCGAAAAGTCCTTGCTGGAGAAGCAATATACAGCTTCTGCTGAACGACTGAAGAAGTTGCTAAAGCAGAAAAACCTGAAAGATATTGAAGTGGTTAGCCGTGAGCAACTTATTGGCCAATGGCGTATTCGCGAAGATGTCGCCATGGACTGGAATCTCGATGTCAGCGGCTCCTTTGACTCTTTCTTTCAGCAATTGGGAACACATGCCTCAGAAAAGAGCTTTGGCTCTTGGCAGCTCAACAATAACCGCATCATCCTTCTACTTGATCGCAAGCAGCAAAAAGACTCAATTGGTAATGAGAAAAGTAAACGCATTTCAGAAGAGAAGTGGGTTCAGGTTCTTAAAGCAACAGAGAGTGAGCTTCAAATCCTTATGGATGGTAAAGCCATAAACCTCTTCCGTTTGTAGAGAAACTATTGTCACAACATTTAATAAAATAAATAAAGGAAATGATCACTGATATTCATGCAAGAAGTTATCAGTGATCAAAAAGAACCCTTAAAAACTGGTGATTGAACGACGGATATTCTATCAGTTAACGAAATACCGTTTCAGATAATATCTCCCATTGATCTGACCAGTTCTCTGTTGGCTTACGCTTAAACTCACTGCGTACATACTGAGCTATTCGGCCTTCTGCTGCAGCCAGCATCAAGTTTGCCGTTACACTCACCGTTATACGGGTTCTGACACCTTCCTTGATTTCCGCCTCACGCAATGCCTGTTTAAGCTGTGTTTCCAAACGGTCAAGAAGCTGAGTCACTCGCTGGCGCAAGCGCTCTGTCTCTCCTGCCAGGGCATCCCCCGTCAGAATCCGGGTAAGGCCCGGGTTCTTCTCGCAGAAGCCAATCAGCAACAGCAGGATTTTTTCGCAACGAGCCACCACCTTTTGCTCTTCTGCAAGAATCAGGGTGATTCGGGAAAAAAGAGTTTCCTCAATAAACTCTATAAGCCCTTCAAACATTTTGGCTTTGCTGGGGAAGTGCCGGTAAAGGGCCGCTTCAGAGACGCCCACCTCTTTGGCCAGGGCCGACGTGGTAATCCGGGTACCCGGAGCCGTCTCCAGCATATGAGCCAGGGCTTCCAGAATCTGCTGCTTGCGAGAAATTTTCTGAGACATATCCATCTGAGTACTAAACACTATCTCCGGTTATCAGGGTGCCCACTCCCCTGTCTGTTAACAGTTCAAGCAGAACAGCATGAGGCACCCGGCCGTCAATGATGTGGGCTGTTTTTACACCACACTTCACGGCATTAAGCGCGCATTGTATCTTGGGAAGCATACCGCCATAAATAGTTCCGTCTGCAATTAATGCTTCAACCTGCTCTGAGTTTAGCCCGGTCAGAAGATTTTCATCCTTATCCAGAAGTCCTGCAGTATTGGTTAACAGCAGGAGCTTCTCCGCCACCAGTTCTTCGGCAAGGCGTCCTGCCACCAGATCTGCATTGATATTGTAGGAAGCCCCCGTACTATCAACCCCAATGGGTGCAACCACCGGAATAAAGTCAGAGTTCTGCAGCATGGTGATGATATCGGTATCGATTGACTCGACTTCTCCCACCTGACCAATATCAATGATCTCTCGGGCGGTCATTTCCGGTGTCAGCTCAGTAACGACAAGTCGCTTTGCGCGGATAAATCGACCATCTTTACCGGTGATACCGATGGCTCGACCTCCATTGTTATTGATCAACGTGACTATTTCCTTGTTGACCAACCCTCCCAGTACCATCTGCACGACATCCATCGTGTTTGAATCAGTGACTCTCATTCCCTGAACAAAACGACTCTCAATGTTTAGCCGTTTAAGCATGTCGCCTATCTGCGGACCGCCACCATGTACCACCACAGGGTTAATACCCACTGCCTTCAGCAATACCACACCTTGCGCAAAGCTATTTTTCAGCTCGTCATTTTCCATGGCATTGCCACCATATTTAACGACGACCGTTTTACCGGCATAGCGTTGCAAATAGGGCAGTGCCTCGGTCAGAACCGTTGCGATTTCCTGAGAGGACAAAGCAGGCTTATCCATTACTCCTCCTGCGGTGCTCTTACTGCTTGAGCATAGTTGCAATTATTTATTATTGATAAAGAAGGCACAGTCGAGACTCACTGTGCCTACCGATCTACAGGTTATAATCAGTGAGTTCCGGAATGTCCAAACCCACCAGCACCCCGATCGCTTTCATCGAAGCTCTCAACAATTTCCAGCTTCGCCTGAACAACGGGAACCAGAATGAGCTGGGCAATACGCTCACCAGGCTGGATGGTAAATGTCGTATTACCCCGGTTCCAACAGGAAACCATCAATTGTCCCTGATAATCAGAATCGATCAAACCCACCAGGTTACCCAAAACAATCCCATGCTTATGACCCAACCCTGAACGGGGAAGAATCATGGCCGCCAGCGCCGAGTCTTCGATATGTATAGCCATACCAGTAGGCAGCAGCTGAGTTTGGCCCGGTTCCAGAGTAAGAGGCTCATCAAGACAAGCTCTGAGATCAATCCCTGCCGAACCTTCTGTTGCATATTCTGGCAATGGAAACTCTGTACCCAGTCGCGAATCCAGAATACGAGTCTTTAGTGTTCTCATGTCGTTTAATTCCCTATTTCTTTACCATGAAAATTCCACGCTCTGGAACCCTGCAGCCATTTTCGATATTCGGGGGAGAGCAGCATTTTCTGCTCAAGGCTGGTCAGCTGTTTCAGCAGCAGATTGAAGATGCTTCCACTTTCTGAAGCGTCGGGCAACAATTTGCAGCAGCTTGCGCGACACCACTTTTTTCGATGCTCTTGGCAATGGCTCTTCCAGCTCCTCACCAATCACCGTAACCTCATTACTGTCGCTGCTAAAACCAATATCACGATCTGCAACATCATTAGCAACCACCAGATTCATTTTCTTCCGGCGCATTTTATCCGCAGCATAGCCAAGCACATTATGCGTTTCTGCCGCAAAGCCAACCACAAAGGGCGGTGTATCCAAACCGGTTACTGAAGCAATGATATCGGGATTGCGTACCAGTTTAATCTCCAGGGTTTCATTGCCATTTTCCGGATCTTTCTTGATCTTTTCTTTGGCCACCTCTGCTGGGCGGTAGTCACTGACAGCCGCACAGCCAATAAAGATATCAACACCTTCAATCTGGTCATGAACCGCCTGATGCATGTCTCTGGCACTGACCACATCAACCCGCTTCACCCGATCCGGCGTATCCAAATTAACAGGGCCACTGATCAGAGTAACCGTAGCACCCGATTCAATAGCTGCTTCAGCAATGGCATACCCCATCTTTCCGGAACTGTGGTTGGAAATATAGCGAACCGGATCAATATCTTCACGGGTACCACCCGCCGTGATTAATACGTTTAGCCCGGTGAGAATATCATGGGTAAACAGCTCCGATGTTTTTTCCACAATCAGCTCAGGGTCAAGCATTCGACCCGGGCCGATATCGCCACACGCCTGGCTGCCATCGCCCGGGCCAAACATCTTGATATTCCGCTCCAATAGCTCTTCACAATTCTGCTGAGTAACACTGTCACGCCACATTCCCTGATTCATGGCCGGAGCGAGACAAATGGGTGCACTTGTGGCCAGACACAGAGTGGTTAACAAATCATCCGCATGACCACCCGCCAGTCTGGCAATAAAGTCAGCGGTGGCAGGAGCAACCAGAACCACATCCGCCCAACGAGCCAGCTCAATATGTCCCATGGCAGCTTCAGCCTTGGTATCCAGTAAATCCAGATGAACCGGATTGTGGGACAGTGCCTGTAGGGTCAAGGGCGTAATAAACTCACAGGCTGCACTGGTCATTACCACACGCACATCGGCCCCCAGCTTGGTCAGCAGCCGAACCAGCTCTGCACTCTTATAGGCAGCAATGCCTCCAGTAACACCAAGAACAATGCGTTTGTTGCTTAGCTGTTGCATAGGTTACAAATTTCCTCAGGGAATTAAACCGGCAATTTTTTGTCTGAGCAGTCATGAACCACTTGATTGAGCATACCCAAGGGATTTGGAGTTGCTACGCGGCAGCAAATGAGCGAGGCCTTTATGCCCTCGGGTACCAGGAACTCAGAAATACCAAGTGACTGGTTCGGGCTGGCGCTCCAGAGAACAAATGCAGACAACAAAGTAGCAGCTTCAAAGGCGAAGAGTATCGTTATGAGCTACTCACCATAAATCAGTTCCATCATAACAGTGAATAGCGGATCGATATAACTACCTGATGAGAGTCCAACGCCGGAGTAACACTTTGCTTCCCAGAGAAAAGATGCTGGCCATGGGGCCTTCAGCACTGACTGAACCCGAACTTTTGGCGCTACTGTTAAGAACCGGCTGTCAGGGTATGAATGTGATGGAGCTGGCCAGCCACCTGCTAGAACAGTTTGATGGACTGGAAAAGCTGCTGACAACCCAGCACCAGCATCTTATGTCCGTTAAAGGCCTTGGGCCCGCCAAAGCCACTCAACTCAGCGCCACTCTGGAGTTGTGTCGACGGGTGCTCCGGGAAAAAGTGGCGAAGTCTGACATTATTACCAGCCCTGAATCCACTCGGGAGTATCTGCAGCTTCACTTCCAGGGTCTTCAGCGAGAGCAGTTTGCCTGTCTTTTCCTAGATACCCGGCACCGTGTTATTGCTCTTGAAACGCTATTCCAGGGAACCTTAAACGCTGCCACCGTTCACCCCAGAGAAGTAGTGAAACAGGCGCTAGCTTTGAATGCGGCATCTCTAATTTTATGCCACAACCACCCATCAGGTGATCCGGAACCCAGTCAGGCGGATATTCGTATTACTCGAAAGTTAAAAGAGGCACTGGAGCTGGTGGATATACAGGTGCTGGATCATATGATTGTAGGGCAGGGGGAGATACTATCTATGGCAGAACGAGGGCTGGTTTAATCCCAGATTAGCTTTCTAGAATTTTATTGTCTTCAACTCTATCAAACCCAATCGATTACTTCTGATGCAGTGACAACTGGCTGATTTCATACAAAGCTGGTTGCAGCGACTCAACTTGGTGAATTGCAGTATGAAAGCACCCTTTATTTACCATGGGCAGGATCATCGCTGGGTTAAGGTCTCTGGTACAACATTAACAGTCCATGTTGTCACCGAGCAAAGCTTCCAGCCTGATGCCCTTTATGTCCGCTGTGAACCCGATAATGAAGAGCGTCTTATCCCGATGGATACGTCAGGGAACACCAGACGTCTGAAAATCTGGAAAGCAACCTTTCCCCTGAACCAGGACAAAGCAACCACAGTCTACTGCTTTAAAGCGGTCACGGCGGAGGGCCAGTGGTGGCTAGATGGCACAGGCATTTTCAGACGCATGCCAGGTCAGGAAAAGCTATTTCGATACAATTCAGAACACCAACCTCCCGAGTGGGTAAAACATCAGGTTTTCTATCAAATATTTCCAGACCGTTTTGCCAATGGCAACCCTGAAGTCAGTGTACAGTCTGGCGAGTACTGCCTGTTTGGAGATCAGAAGCCTACGGTCGCCAAGGAGTGGGGTGCACCAGTATCAGAGCATGGAAAAGGCGGAGCCTGTGAGTTCTTTGGTGGTGATATTCAAGGCATCTGTGAAAAACTCGACTATCTGCAATCACTGGGTGTCAGCACGCTCTATCTGAACCCGATTTTTTCTGCCCCCAGCAACCATAAATACGATACGACGGATTACCTTAATATCGATCCGCACCTTGGAACAAATGAGAAGTTTGCAGAGCTGGTAGAGAATATTCATACCCGTGGTATGAAGATCGTACTGGATGCAGTCTTCAATCACACATCTTTAGATCATCCATGGTTTGATCGGTTCAGTACCCAAAACGACAGTCAGGGTGCCTGGAAAAATACAAAATCACCGTACCGTGATTATTACCAATTTGATGGCGATTCAGACGATTATGTCGGCTGGAATGGCATACATACACTGCCAAAACTGAACTTCCTTAATCAGGAGGTACGCAACTATTTCTATGACAGTGACGCTGCTGTTATCAAGCATTGGTTAAGAGAACCTTACAAGATTGACGGCTGGCGCTTTGACGTTATCCACATGCTGGGGGAAGGAGAGGGGGCAACCAACAATGCCCATTATGTACAGGCATTTCGACAGTCTGCAAAAGCAGAAAATCCACAATGCTATGTGTTAGGTGAGCACTTCTTTGAAGCAACCCAGTGGTTACAGGGTGATCAGGAAGACGGCGCTATGAACTACTATGGCTTTGCCCATCCGGTTCGTGCTTTTTTTGCCAATCTGGATATTACCTTTGCACCTTGCCGCATTGAAGCCGACGAATTTGCTAGTTGGCTGATGGAAGCCATGGCCAAAATACCCTGGCGGAACCAACTAAGCCAGCTTAATCAGCTGGATAGCCACGACACCATGCGTTTTCTGAGTATGGTTAATGGTGATGAGGCCACCTTCCGTAGCGCATTGATGTTACTGTTCTGCTGGGCTGGAGTACCTTGTCTCTATTACGGTACAGAAGTCGCTCTGGAAGGGGGGCATGACCCTGATAACCGCCGCTGTTTTCCTTGGGAATGGCTAGAGTCCCGACAGGATATGGTGGACTTTATCAAGACACTGACCGCTCTTCGCTCTCAAACTCCAGCGTTGCAGTCTGGAAGCGTGCAGTGGCTTTATGCTCAAGGTGATGTATTTATTTTTGTCCGGTGTCTGGATAATGAACGGGTGATCTGTGCCATCAATCGCGGTAATAACCCTGAAGTCATCACCCTGCCAATCTGGAAAACAGGTCTGAACCAAGGGCGTTTTTCTTTTCTAATGGAAGGGGAAAGCATTGATGCAGTGAATGGAGAACTGGTACTCAACCTACCAGGCAAAACAGGAAAGATTTTAATTCAAAGTTTGTGAAGAACTGGTCTCATGCCTAATTGAGAACGCCCCGCTAATATCACCATCTGTCCACCATTCAGGAGGACAGATGTTCACACCAAACAGCCCAGCTTATTCTTCAGGCTCAACGTACTCATCATCCTGATATTCACCAAAGTCATCAGGTTCAGGCGCAAGAAACCACTCATCCAGCTTCATGGATAGCTGATCAACTCCGGTCTTTTTAAGCGAGGAGAACAGCTGAACACTCACTAATGGGAATCTGGCCAAATCCTGCTTCAGCTTGTTCAGTTCCTGCTTTGCTGCCCCCTGCTTAAGTTTGTCCGCCTTGGTGAGCAGGATATGCAGAGGTAAGTTTGCACTCACACTCCAGTTCAACATCATCTGGTCAAACTCTTTCATCGGGTGGCGGATATCCATCAGTAGAACCAGGCCAACCAGAGCTTCTCGACGCTCCAGGTAGTCAGTCATGTGATGTTGCCACTCTTTCTTCATGGCCTCTGGTACTTTGGCGTAGCCATAGCCCGGAAGATCCACCAGAAAGACACCATCCTGAACATCAAAGAAGTTGATGAGCTGGGTTCTGCCTGGAGTCTTACTGGTACGGGCCAACTTGTTTGAGCCAGTCAGCGTGTTCAATGCACTGGACTTCCCAGCATTGGAGCGACCCGCAAAGGCCACTTCACGACCTTCATTCTCAGGACACTGACTCAGCTTTGCCGCACTCTTATAGAAAGAGGCCTGGCGGTAATTTAATGAAGGTCTGGTATCACTCATGGCGTTTCATACATTCCAGTAATCTTTGCTGATTTCCATCGGGCCTTCATTAAAGGCCCTCCTGAGAAATTCAGGGTTTAATGAGCACTAAGCCCAATAAATCACGTAAAAAGAAATCAGAAAAAGGGCGCTAAGTTGCCGCTTCCAGCTGATCGATATAGCTCTGCCTGTACCGGTTGCCGGTTGAGTAGTTTATACTATCGTCGTTCAAGGCACATGCCATCATGTCACCTGATGCTGAAGCAGCCAAAAAGCAGACGCGAATCTCTGCGTGGATCTGTTTCGCTAAACAATAAAAGCTGTCAGGTCTGATGAATAATAACAGCCATTTAAGGCAAACGCCGTAACTGGGTCAGGTAATGAAAAAAGTCATTCTCACTCTGATAATTTCTTTGGGGGTAACGGGCGTAGCCTTTGCCAAAGGGGATGCAGCTGCAGGCAAGAGCAAGGCGACAACCTGCGCTGCCTGTCATGGAGCCACTGGGTTAAGCCCTGCTCCAAACTGGCCGAATCTCGCCGGTCAGGGGGAGCGTTACCTTATTAAGCAGATCACTGAGATCAAAGATGGCGACCGCTCTGTCCCTGAGATGATGCCCTTTGTCAGCGCCCTGACCAAGCAGGATATCGAAGATCTGGCTGCTTTTTATGCCAGCCAGCCAGCGCCACAAGGAGCGACTGATGCAAAATATGTCTCTGCTGGTGAAGCACTCTATCGTGGTGGTGATGCAAAAAAAGGTATTCCTGCCTGTTCCAGCTGTCACTCACCCACAGGTAAAGGTAACTTCCTTGCTGGATTCCCCTCACTGGCAGGCCAGAAAGCAGATTACACAGCCAAGCAGCTTCGTGACCTCCGTGAAGGTGATCGAACCAATGACGGTGACACCAAGATCATGAGAACCATCGCCGAAAAGATGAGTAACAAGGAAATCGAAGCCGTTTCCCACTATATCAGCGGGCTTCGTTGATCATTACCCCCTGACGTCTCGTAGACGTCTGATTTTATCAGGCATCTACGAGGTATCTGTCACAATGATAACCTACCCGCACCCTTATCAGACTTTCTTTTCCCCAAACGCTTTTGTAATGTGTCCCAAAGTAAAATAACAATGGCTCTTTTAAAAAAACAAAGGCACCTGAATGACAAAAAAAATAAAAGGCTTAGCAGGTATTGCGGTAATCTTGGGGATTACCCTGATTGCAGCGGGTTATCTGTTCAACAGTGATCAGCAAAAGAAGGGCCCGACAGCCACACAGAAACCACCTGTAGCACAAAGCAATAATACTAACCGGAACAGCACAGCCAGTGAGACAGCCATACAGCCAAAACCTTCTCCAACCAATCAGCCTCAGCCACCCCAGTTATTTCAGCCGGGGCAAGACTACCGTGTTTTATCCAGCCCCGTAAAAACGGATGTCATACCAGAGAAAGTCGAGGTTGTCTCCATTTTCTGGTATGGATGCCCTCACTGCTATGCGCTCGAGCCCAAAATTGAGCAATGGCAAAAAACCTTATCTTCTGATGTTGAGTTTATCCGAACGCCCGGCTTCTTTGGCCCTAACCTTTGGCAGACCCACGCCCGTCTTTACTATACTGTTCGAAATATGGGGCTGGAAGAAAAGGTTCATACTGGTATCTTCAGTGAGATACAGAACCGCCGAAACCAGCTCAAAGACAGTAAGCAAATGGCCGAGTTTTTAAACCGGGAGTTTGGCGTTGAGCCAGGCTCCTTTACTAAAGAGTTCAAAGCGTTTGGTGTGAATAATCAGCTCCAGAAAGCTTTCTCTAAGCTCAAAGGCTATGAACTTTCCGGAGTACCCGCCATTGTGATTGATGGACGATATATTGTTGAGCCGGGACTGGCTGGGTCATTGAGTAATATGCCTGTTATCGCCGATTACCTGATCCGGAAAGTTAAACAGGATCGAAAGGATCGACCTCAATCTTCATAGCAATGAGTCTCAAGACAAGTTTTAGACGTGGTTAAATGTCAAACAATTGGATTTTTAACCACTTGATTGTGTAAATCATCGATAATTCTTTGAAGGAAGTTGAATAAAAGGCCTGTAATATCTGTCAATCGGTTCCCCGTATTTATATCTGGCGGTAAAGCACTATGCCCATTCGAACGCTTACAGGTGCCATTCGTCGACGCCTCCACCGACAGCGTTGTCAGTACCAGTTCGGGCATGTGCATCACGCCAGTGAAGCTAAAGCCTCCTGTCAACTGAATAAAAACACACTCAATCTACTTAGCTTTAATATTCAGGTAGGTATCAACACTCAACAATACCGGCACTATCTTACCCGAAGCTGGCAACATATCCTGCCACATGCCAATCGCTTAACGACTCTGGACAGGATTGCCGGTGTTCTCCCTGACTTTGACCTTGTTGCCCTTCAGGAAGCCGACGGTGGGAGTATTCGAAGTGGTTTTATCAATCAAACAGAATATCTTGCTCTAAAAGGGCATTTTTCTTACTGGTACCATCAGATCAACAGGAACCTTGGTAAGTTGGCGCAGCACAGTAATGGCCTGCTCAGTCGGTTTGAGCCAGTATCACTGGAGGATCATAAATTACCCGGATTGATTCCCGGACGAGGTGCGATTGTCGCCCGCTTTGGTAATCCTCAGGAGCCACTGACCGTTGTAATGATGCATCTTGCGTTGAGTAAAAGAGCAAGGAACATTCAACTCTCGTATATTCGGGATGTCGTACAGCACTACCAGCATGTGGTGCTAATGGGTGATATGAATACCCACGCGGATCAGTTACTCAATGACTCACCACTGAAAGACACCTGTCTTCATGCAGCGCACTGGGGGCAAAACACCTTTCCCAGCTGGCAGCCAAAGCGTTCTCTGGATCATATTCTGATCAGTCCTTCTCTGATTATTAATCGCTTTGGGGTAATCAACATTCCTATTACGGATCATTTGCCGGTATCCGTTGAAATTCAAATTCCTGATTCGGTATTGGTAAAGGTGTGATTTTTTAAGCTGTAATTCCAGAATTCTAGGGTTCATTAAGTCTGGTTGGCATTTTGTAGAGAAAGTACCGGGTATCAGGTTGAAGCGTGCAGGAAGAGCAGTAGCTAAAAATAAAAAAGACCCGATATCAAGGGGGAAGTAAGGAGGGAGATATCGGGCCTCGAAAAAAAGCCATCACTACTACAGTGACAGGGAGTCATTCCAGACGAAATATATTACCTGACACAAATTATTTGCCTATCAGTAAAAAAACCGTGACTGATACGTAATGCATCCTTGCCAGCTTCGGAATAACCCAACCTGCTGGATGCCTTCGGCAGGCCCAATTAAACTCGGTATAATACGGCAATTATTTTACCTTCCAGACTGGCTTGACTTGCTGATAAACGATCAAACCCGGAGATAATCAAAAAATGGAGATTCTATAATGAGCCGTATGAAGCTAGGGGTTTTCGGCTCAGCATTTGACCCACCAACACTTGGACACCTGGATGTTCTGCGACAGGCTGCTACCTGTCATGATGACATACTGCTGGTTCCCAGTGCTTTTCACGCTTTTGATAAAAATCCCCAGCCATTCAGTCTCCGTCTGCTGATGTTGCAGTGCTTTATTGATGATGCAGATGTTGGCTGCCCTTTAGAGGTCTGCGATCTGGAAGCAACACTTCTGGAACAGAACCCTGATAAGCCAGTATACACATACGACCTGATGGAAGCGCTTGCCGGAAAATACCAGGGCCAGGCTGAAATCTCCTTCATCAGGGGGCCGGACAACGCCAGGCCGGAAACCTGGAAACGTTTTTACAAATCGAAAGAAATTGAGGAACGATGGCCAATATTCACCGCCATTGAACGGGTTGCAATCCGTAGCAGTGATGTTCGCAGAATTCTTGAATCCTCAAAAGTAGCCGATGATGATCTTCAACAGGGTTTGAATATGCTGCTACCTTCTGTTCAGGCTTTTATTATGAATCACAACTTATACCAGACAGGGAACTCATGAAGCTTTCGGGTCTTGATGCCAGCGATGTACAGGTTCAGGAAGAGACAAAGGCCTACTCAGGCTTTCTGAAGCTGTTTAAATACACCATTACCCATGGACTCTTTAAGGGCGGAGTCAGCCGTCCTTTAATTCGTGAAGCAACGGTAAGGCCTCCCTCTGTTGGCGTCATTTTATTTGACCGTGTACGGGATCAGGTAGTTCTCGTGGAACAGTTCCGCATGGGTCCTTTTCTAAGCGATGATGACCCCTGGCTACTGGAAGTGGTTGCAGGTATCAGTGAGCCTGGAGAAACACTGGAAGAGGTCGCTCTTCGCGAAGTAGAGGAAGAAACAGGCTATAAAGTTACCTCTCTGATGCCCGTATCTGACTTTTATGTCAGCCCCGGTGCCAGTAATGAAAAACTGAAACTGTTCTGTGGCCTGGTGGATGCCAGTATTGCTGGTGGTATTTTTGGTATGGCAGATGAAGGTGAGGACATCAAAGTTCATGTTCTTCCCTTCCCAGAAGCTTATGATATGGTGGAAGATGGTCGGATAGCCAACGCTCCAGCGGTCATTGCACTGCAATGGCTAAAGCTGCATCATCACGAGTTATGCCAATATGAAAAATAAATACTTCACAGGCAGATTCCAGCAACGATTTGCCTTTATCTGTCTCCTTGGCCTGCTTTCGGCTGCACTAACAGGATGTCAGACAAGGAATAGTATATTTCCCAATTTAGACCAGGAAGGGCTTCACAGCGGTACAAACTGGGCGGTACTACCCTTCATTAGCCACACTAATATACCAGAGGATGCCTCTACTCAACTTGAGCGCATTATCATGGTTCAACTGCCCTCCATTGGCATAAATAAGCCAACCATTTATAGAGCACCAGAAACAAACAACACCCTTGATTATCTCTCTGATATATATGAAGTTGAGCGAGCAAGACTGTGGGCTATTAACAACCATATCAGTCACTCTATATCTGGTGAGATTCTTGAGTGGAATTATGATGAACATAACCGCTTTTCCACAATGCTAAGTTTGAAAGTCTCGGATATATCTTCGGGTGAAGTGGTATGGGTCATCAACGGTCTTGGGGAAGGACGCCCCGGTGAAAGCGCCTATGAAGTCAGCCGAAAACTGATAGCAGACCTTCTTGCAGCTATGCCTGTTCAAGAAGCAAAGTAGTATCAGGAAGGTTTATACTGATTAACTCAACACAAGAGAAATGGATATGCTCTACGTACTCAGGGATGATACTAACCAGGTTTGTGCTGTCTCCGACAAGCCGCTTTCCAATGAATGGGA
This sequence comes from uncultured Endozoicomonas sp., assembly GCA_900299555.1. Lineage (GTDB taxonomy): Bacteria > Pseudomonadota > Gammaproteobacteria > Pseudomonadales > Endozoicomonadaceae > Endozoicomonas. The sequence continues at coordinate 98 of OODV01000030.1, read as the reverse complement.
GCGTGCTGATATGGATGATGAAAGTCTGAGGCTATTCTTACAGCTGTCTTTCACCACACCAATTGATATTTTCCTGAAACCTGTTGTCAAAGGACTGA
>OODV01000170.1 GCA_900299555.1 uncultured Endozoicomonas sp. | reverse complement strand
TATTGCCTATACAAGGCAGCCCAGAAAACCACATATTGATGTCTCAGTACTAACAAAAGGTGTACCTATGGCTTTCTGAGCGTCGAACTCACGTTTTCTACCATTCGTGTAGCGAGTTTTCTGCCCGCCACCTGCTCCGTTTTTATCAGTTGCGCCGAGTACAATGTCATACGCAGAGCCTCTTAAGCAGAAGTTAAAGTCGCTGTAAGAACATTAAAAAATCACAAGACTACTGCCTCACCGGAAACCGGACACAGAACGTGGAGCCCTGCCCCACAACACTGTGCACATCAATATTCCCACCCATTAATTCTACCAGCTGTTTGCAGGTAGCAAGGCCCTGCCCTTTCCCTCTGAGCTGAGGGTTAAAGGCGTTATCTTGTGGTTGGCAGGCTTCAAAAATATGTCTGATACGGCCTTGGCTGATGCCTCTGCCAGTATCCGATACCGATATGCTCACCAACCCTGTCATATAGTCGTATTCTGCACTCAGGGTAATCGTGCCTTTTTCTGTGAATTTTATGGCGTTGCCCAGCAGGTTAATGATGATCTGACGGACCTGCATGGCATCCCCCAGTATTCCTGAAGGAATATCACCCCCTAACTCCAGGTTCAGAGCAATAGGACGGTTAAGGGTTTCTGCTTTAAACAGGGCAAGGGATTGCTCAAGCAGTGACTTCAGGTTGAAACCTTTGCTTGGAACATCGACCGTCTCAGCCTGAGGAGTATCCAGAATATCATCAATAATCGCCAACAGTGCCCGACTGGATTGCAGAATCACATCCACTGATTTTTTTTGACGGTCTGACAGATGCTCTGTTCCTAATGAATCCGACAGATCAATAATGCCGTTTAACGGCGTTCGGATTTCATCACTCATTTTGGCCAGAAACTGACTTTTGTGCTGACTGGCCTGTTCAGCCCTATCTTTCTGAAATTGCAGCTGATCCCGAACATCTTCCAGCGCACGGATATTCTGTTGCAATGAAGACTGTGACCGGGCAAACCGGGTCAAGACCCGATTGTATTGTTCCGTAATGGCAGACAGTTCAGAAAAAGGGTCAACCGTCAGAGAGCTCAACATCCCATTTCCTGCCTGTCTTTCCAGCTCGAACACCAGCTCAGAGAGTTCGGTCACCGCCCCATGCTCGGAAACATTCAGCCCCCGCTCTTCTTCTTCCGCTGAGACTCTCAAGGGAATATAACAATTAATCAGGCTCAATAGAGCATAGCTGACACTGAATGACCCAATAACAATGCTCATGCTGCCCAAAGCCTGGATCAATATCTGAGTACCCCGATCGTGTCCGGTTCCAAGCATATCGAGGTTACCAAGCACCCCCACGGCAATAGTACCCCAGATGCCTGCAACCAGGTGAACAGGAATGGCACCAATGGCGTCATCCATCTTCAGACGTATAAGGGCGACCGTTGTCAGGCAGCAGGCAATTCCGGCGCCACCACCAATAATGGCCGCGGCCCACAGGTTTACCACATGAGCACCAGCCGTTATGCCGACCAGGCCAGCCAATACCCCATTGGCAATCACCTTCACGTTGGCCTGTTTGTAGTAACAGTAGCTCCATACACTGGCTACCAACCCTCCGGTACAGGCACCAATGGATGTATTGGTAAACACACTGGGTAACAGCGGCCCCAGGGTCAAAAGACTGCCGATGTTAAATCCATACCAGCCCAGCCACAGCAACAATACGCCAAGGAGGCTGAGTACCATATTTTGACCGGTGCCTATCGAGGCCTCGGAAAAAGCACCCTTGCGGGGACCGATGATCATAATAGCGGACAGGGAGACAGCTCCACCCAGACTGTGAACAACGGTGGAGCCGGCAAAGTCAACAAAGCCAAGTTCGGACAGCCAGCCAACCGGCGTGTCGAGCACACCACCCCAGACCCATCCACCGGCTATGGGAAAAATGAGGATACCGATCATCAGGCTCATGATGAGATAGCCGACTAACCCACACCGCTCGGCGACGGCACCCGCCACAATGGTGGCCGCCGTAGCGGCGAACAACGCCTGGAAAATGATGAACAACTCTGCGAATCCCTGCTGCATCAGGGATTCATCAATGATGGGATCGCTGGAGAAAAACGTATCGAAAGCACCGTACTGAATACGAAAGCCAACCAATACATAAGCACTGGTGACCAAAATTAAATCCATCAGATTTTTGGCGGCGACATTAATGCTGTTTTTATGGCGGACTGCACCCGCCTCCAGACAGAGAAAGCCCGCCTGCATCAGAAACACCAGAATGATGCAGGTCGCCAGAAACAAGGTATTCAGGGAATCTTCTATCATTCCGTATCAATCAAGTCAGTTGATTACAGCTCTTTCTTATCGGCTGACAGCACTGAGAATGTGAGATTTGGCGAATGATCAACAATAGCAGTGGCATCAGAGATACCAGCAGGGTTCCTGGTGTCAGTAAACAACCGTGATGAATGTCCTGAAAAGCAAAGAAACTCTTCTGCTGCAAGTCAATCCAAACATCACAACCATGAAATTTGATGATGGTAGCTGTGTGCGTTTTGAGCCTGCCTGCGAGATGGCTGAACTGGATGAGCAGTGGTCATATGTGAGAAATAAAGCGAATCAGCACTGGTTATGACTCGCCATTGATCATGCCACTGGTACTGTTCTTGCCTACGTTTTCGGGAAAAGAAAGGATGAGGTCTTCAGGCAGCTTCAGGTTCTTTTAGAGCCCTCTGGTTTTATCCGTTTCTACAGCGATGACTGGGGTGCATATGAGCGAAATATTGATCCGGAAAAGCATGAAGCAGGCAAGAGAAATACTCAGAAAATCGAACGCAGGAACTTAAATTTCAGGAATTGGATCAAGCGGTTAGCGAGAAAGAGTATATGTTTTTCCAGGATAGAAAGGATGCACGATATAGTGATTGGGCTGTTGATTAATGCTCTGGAATTTGGAGTGGATATTTATGCAAAACCACACATTTGCTGTAGAAGTTCAGACCTGACCTGACAGTTACCGATTTTCAAGAGGGTGTCTGTCAGGTCAAATTCAGGCTATGAACTTTTCCTTCCAGATCTCTTTCCC
>OODV01000026.1 GCA_900299555.1 uncultured Endozoicomonas sp. | reverse complement strand
GGGAAAGAGATCTGGAAGGAAAAGTTCATAGCCTGAATTTGACCTGACAGACACCTTCTTGAAAATCGGTAATTGTCAGGTCAGGTCTGAACTTCTACAACTTATCTTCTCCACTTTTACCACTATCAAGCTGATCAATCAGTTGAACACTTCGATCACTTAAACTTTTGGTGTATACATAATGCTTTTTACCAGTTAGGTTTAGTGAATGTCTCACTGAAACCTGCGATGCCCCTCACTTCCCTCTAAAATGAACATCACTTGGTTTAGGGGAATTATTCTCTACTATTTTTTCAGATCCTGTTTTTTCTGGGGTTTGAGTGTGTGGAATGGTACACGCATCATACACCTTACCAATTGCCATAGTACTGCTCTTTCGAATCAAATAATCTTCCATCTTTTTCAGTCTGTCCAAAAATGATGGACCTTATTGCACAGCCGAGATGGAAATGATGAAATCTTACTTATGTGCATACAAAAATGTTATGTTATAACGCCTCGCTAATTTACTACTCAATATTGCATGACCGGTCAACCTAGCCCATATACACCACACAACCATAAGCGCTGTATTCATGACGCTTTACATAAAGCTCGGATTCTTTGCCGGGATCGCGGCGTTCGTCTGACGGTCTTGAGGGAAAAAGTACTGGAACTGGTCTGGCAGAGCCACTGCCCGGTCGGGGCCTATGAAATACTTGCAGAACTGACCCAGGGGGAATCTAAACCAGCTCAACCTCCAACCGTGTATAGAGCATTGGATTTTCTCCAGGAGCAAGGCCTGGTTCACCGCTTATCATCCATCAATGCTTATATTGGCTGCAGCCGTCCAAACACCCCACATCACAGCAGCTTTCTCATCTGTACCCAATGCCGTACAACATTTGAGATCGAACACCCTTCTATTGACCAGTCACTGAAAGCCTGCGCTGATGATCACGGCTTTACCATTACTGACACTTCAATAGAATTGGCTGGTTTGTGTACAAATTGCAGAACCAACCGAAGAATCAATAAGTTATGAATCAACCACTAATAGAGTTGAGCAACATCTGGATGAAATTCCAGAATAGAGATGTTCTTACAGGAGTCAACCTGCAAGTACATTCAGGTGAAATCGTCACTCTGATTGGTCCCAATGGTGCGGGTAAAACAACGCTTGTTCGGATCGCTCTTGGGCTTCAGGAACCATCTTGTGGTCAACGCTTAATCAGAAAGGGGCTTCGTATTGGCTATATGCCTCAAAAGCTTCACGTTAATGACACCATGCCCTTGACCGTCAACCGGTTTCTGAGACTGACTGGCTGTCGCCTGACAGCCGTTAATGAAGCTCTTAGCCGTACAGGTGTTGCGCATGTTCTCCAGTCGCCCCTTCAATCACTTTCCGGGGGAGAGCTACAACGTGTTTTGCTGGCCCGGGCACTTCTTCATAAGCCTCACCTTCTGGTTCTGGATGAGCCGGTTCAGGGAGTAGATGTCACAGGACAAAAGGAGCTTTATCAACTCATCACCGATATTCGTAATGAGTCCAAAAACCAGGAGAGCTGTGCTGTTTTGATGGTCTCCCACGACCTCCACCTGGTCATGGCCTCCACCGATAAGGTGGTTTGTATTAATCAGCATATTTGCTGTTCCGGTCACCCCCATCAGGTTAAACAACACCCTGCCTATCTTCGCCTGTTTGGTGGAGAATCAGATGAACTGGCCATATATACCCACCGTCACGACCATCATCATGGCGTTGACGGCCATATTCTTGAATCACAAAATGCTCCCTCAAAAGGAAGCCAATAATGCCTGATATACTATTTTATGCCTTATTGGCAGGCTATGGTGTAGCACTGCTGGCAGCCCCTCTTGGCTGCTTTGTTGTCTGGCGGAAAATGGCCTATTTCGGTGATACGCTCTCCCACTCGGCTCTGCTTGGAGTTTCTCTGGGGCTGATGCTGAATATTAATATCAATCTGGCCGTTATTTTCAGCTCACTGATGATCGCTATTATTCTGGTCAGTTTTCAGGAAAAACAGCACATTGCCTCTGATACCCTTCTGGGAATACTGGCCCACAGCTCTCTTTCTATTGGTCTGGTCGCTGTTAGCTTTGCAGATAATGTTCGAGTGGATATGATGTCCTATCTGTTTGGTGACCTGCTGGCAACCAGCTCTACTGATCTTTATTGGATATATGGAGGAGGTATTATTGTTCTGTCAACACTGGCATGGCTATGGAAACCTCTACTATCCATGTCTGTCCATGCCGAACTTGCCCAGGTAGAAGGCATTCCGGTCAGGAAGCTCAGAATGGTGCTAACCCTGTTGATGGCACTCGTTATTGCGGTAGCCATGAAGATTGTGGGTGTTCTGCTGATTACCTCCCTGATGATTATTCCAGCCGCTACAGCACAGCGTCTTGCTAAAACACCAGAGCAAATGGTCATTTTTTCAGCTCTATTGGGAGTCTTGGGTGTTTCTGGAGGTTTAACCGCTTCATGGTACTTTGATACACCAGCAGGACCTTCAGTTGTTGTATCCAGTTTTTTACTATTTTTAATGGCCCAGGCCGTTAAAAAAGAGTATTAAAAAGCCAGCACTAGCTGGCTTTATATTAAAATGAAATAAAAATAAATTTAAATTTAAACATTAAAAATAAAAAAAATTAAAGCCTACAATTTATATAAGAAATTATTAAACACCAAAGTCTAATTGCTCACACGCAACTATTTATTCAGAATATTTCTCAAAATGATGCAAAAGGGAGTTTCATCATGGATAGTATTTTCGGTCAATCAATCTTAAAACCAGAAAGTCCATTTAAAACTGTCTTTCACCACCCCTATCAGGAATAAACCGATTCGTAAGAAATGCCTAAAATTTGGATGATCGTCCACTGCTTTTCCTTCAAACCGACCACATGCTGTTCCTGATTATTGACCGTTAATACATTAATCCCCTGAAAGCAGAAGAAGACCCATCTTGCTGTTGGATTCTGGCAGGGCTTCTTTTTCTGGTTTGGAAACACACGACTCCGCTTTTTCAGTTCGTACCTTATTCTGTGCTGGATAGCAGCATAGACCATCAGGCAGAGTGTCATCACCATCAACAGCGCTTCAATGCGCTCCGGTTTCTTCAGATAGAGTGAAGAGACCAGAAAGTCCGGGCTTTTCAGGAAACGAAAGCC
>OODV01000387.1 GCA_900299555.1 uncultured Endozoicomonas sp. | reverse complement strand
TTAATGTTCTTTTTCTGGCTGTGCTGTCGGTGGATGCGACAGGCAGGCGCGTTCTCTGAACAACGCTCAAGGATCAGGTCATCGAGAATAACGGGAACCGGTTCCTCTTCAGGTGCTTTGGAACTGACTAACAGTGTCAGTTGATGAGCAAGATTTCGCCAACGCCAGCACCCGAAGGCAACCCAATGATGATAGCTGCTCCAGACTTTATCGTACTGGATGGCAAGCAGAGCCTGAGTCAGGAACCCCTCACCGGAGAGCATGCTACCAATGAGCAATTCGCAAAACACTGGTGCAGCTTTCGCAGAAACAGCTCTGGTAAGGAAAGTAATATAGAACGAAAGTTCTTTTAATATTTTTGTTTGTTCTAAAGAGTACATCACAACCGCCTGGATTTATTATGTGTGACGGTTGGTTTAACTCATATAAAAATTAAATCGAATGTACCAGTGAAGCTCTAAAGCTGAGATCCAGGTTAATATCCTGCAATAAATCACACTCCCCTTTGTATGCGAAGGACAGACTCTGAACCGTAAAATGTCCTGCGAATCCCCCCGGCTTTAATAATGTGGATGTCAACGGCTTTTCCTGGGGAAGGTTTATGATTTGCTCTGTGTGATTAAGAGCTTGCACCGTTTTTTCGTACTGATTAAGCAACCCAATAACCTGAGAGACCGGAGAGGCACACCGACCTGCAATCATCATAATGGCAATCAGCCCACCCATGGATAACGATCCAGACCCGATAAGGTAAACACCGCAGGCGACCAGTGCGACAGTATTAAGTTGCAACATCAACATCGTAGTTTGACTGGTCAATGTCTGCAGTTGACGAATTTTAAGGCTACTATCAGCAACACTGCGATTCAACGCATTCCATTCCATCTGATTCTGGGGTTCTGCGTTACTGGTTTTTATTGATACCAGTCCAAGCAACAGCTCCAATAGAAAATTCTGCCTCTGGGCTGAAGCAGACTGTTGTTTTGTTATCAATAATTGAAGCTTACGATTCAAAACCCAGGCAAGCATCAAAGCGATACCGATACAAATCACTGGAATAAGAACAATCGCCCCACCCAACCAGTATACTAAAGCAAGAAAAAGAATCACAAAGGGCAGATCAATAAAAACCATAATTGTGGTAGATGTGATAAACGATCGAACGCTGTCAAACTCTGCTAATTGATTCATCAAATTACCCGCACTTTCTGGTCGATCAGCAAGACTTAAACCAAGCAATCGTGAAACCAGACGTGATGACAGTGATATATCAATCTGCCGACCAGCAAGATCTATATATCTTGTTCGAATAAACCGAATCATTGCTTCAAAAAAAAGGCTATTACCACTCCAGTCACCAACATCCATAATGTTTCAACTGCTTGATTGGGGACAACCCGGTCATACACATTCATCACAAATAGAGGCGTGACTAAAGCAAATAGATTGACCAATAAACTGGCTACAAGAACATCTCTATACACTTTCCAGTATGGAGCTAATGCCTTCCAAAACCACGAATAGCTATTTCGGTTTTTAGTTTGTTTTTGTTTATCAGAAAAATTCATATAGTCTTCCAAATAAAAAATGCACTTATCTAATTTGGAAATTTCATAAATTAACGTGAGGTAGGCGCATCGATACTGCTGATAACCTATGTAATACAGCCAATCCTCAGACAAACGACAGATTGATTATCAAAAATCTGTCAGAATCCTCCAATTTTGCGATTAGATCTTGTTATTGCCATGACAAGTGCGAATAGAAGGCATAACTATTAGCATTATGTAGTGGTCAAGTAATAAAGCAGTTCAACTATGTTAGGTGCTAACCAGTAACCTCTATCAGAGAGACATGATTTTGCCCCCCTATTGAAAGGAATCTGTAAAGACTTTAACGCAGAGATATCACTTTCAGATTAGATGATAAAGGACGTCTATACTATAGTTTTTTCTGAGTTCATTGATCGTGGCGTTTTAACTTTAGAAGTTATGAAAGCTCTTGCTAAGATATCTTGCATCTACAGGCTTTGTTTCGATCTGGATCAAGGAGCCTCTCGTACTTTGTACTTATCGCTGACGCTATTTCGAAACAGCCAAATTAGGCTATTCTATACTGTTTTTCGTTGAATTTATTAGAGGAGTAGCTGACATTAAATCAATATAAAAACTGACTCTAGCTGGGTTTGCGCTCACTACGGTCGGGTAAGTCCGACAAACTCCTATCGCTATCAAAACACAGCATCTGAGAAGTATTCATTCGCAGCAATTCAAAATGTAAGAAAGATTGTTTTTTTAATACTTGTTCGTAGTAACAAGGGGGTTAGTGTGAGTAAAGTAGCAGTAGTGACGGGTGGTACGCGAGGAATTGGTGAAACAATCAGTACTCACCTCAAAGACCTAGGCTACACCGTTATTGCAAATTACGTAAGCAATGATCAAGCAGCACAAGCATTTATGGATCGTACCGGTATCCCTGTTATTAAGTTTGATGTAAGTAACTTTGCAGCCACCCAAAAGGGTATCTCGCAGATCGAAGTAGACTTCGGCCCTACTGATATCCTTATCAACAACGCAGGCATTACACGCGATAAAACCATGCACCGAATGGACGTCGAACAGTGGGACGCCGTCATTCAAACCAACCTTGCCTCTTGCTTCAATACCTGTAAGGCCGTGATCGAAAATATGCGTTCCAGGAATTTTGGTCGTATTGTCAATATTGGTTCAGTCAATGGGCAGTCAGGCCAATACGGCCAAGTCAATTACGCCGCTGCAAAATCCGGTATACAGGGCTTCACCAAAGCACTGGCGCTTGAAAGTGCGGCCAAAGGCATCACCGTCAACGCCATCACCCCGGGTTATGTTGACACCGATATGGTTCGCGCGTTACCTGAAGCCATCTTGGAAAAAATCACCGATAGTATTCCCGTTGGTCGACTGGGTACACCTAAAGATATTGCCCGAGCAGCGGCCTTCTTAGTCAGCGATGACGCTGGTTTTATCACCGGTTCTACACTCTCTGTTAACGGCGGCCAACACATGTACTAATCGACAGTCGATACTTATTGATTCGCTGACACCTAAGTACCTCAATACTTTGGGGGGCATTAATTGGGAGGAGGTAAGGTTGGTAAACCAGAGTGATCACTTCGAGCAGCTATTCAGCAGCCCCCTAGTGAAAGAAGTAGCTGAAGGGTTCTTAAACCTTCTGGATAATAGTCTCTCCCATGCCATGCGAAACCGGCACGACCGGTTAACCCCCAAGGCTATCCTCGAAAATCTGAGTAAACAGTGGCGAGAGCAACCCGTACAAATTGACGCAGCTCAACTGATTAAGCTTCAGATGGATTTTATGGAAAATCAGCGGCAGCTTTGGCAACAAGTTGGCCAGGCTTTTTTTAAAAAACAGACCCTGTCTCAATTTACTGACGAGGGCGAGCGCGACCCTCGTTTTCAGGATAGTGACTGGAACACAGAGCCTGTGTTTTACTTCTTAAAACAAGCCTATCTGTTAAACGCAAAAATGCTGGAAGATCTCGTCGAGCAGTTTGAATTTAAAGATCCCCAATTCAAGCAACAAACGAAGTTCTTCACCCGTCAGTTTGTCAGTGCTCTTTCACCTGCGAACTTCGCATACAGTAACCCGGAAGTTTGCCGCGAAATCCTTAAAAGCAAGGGCTCCAACTTACTAAAAGGCATGGAAAATCTAGTTCGTGACCTCAAACAAAGCCCAGCCGATGCTTTGAATATTTTGCAAACGGATCTTGAGGCTTTTGAACTCGGTACAAATCTTGCCGCCACACCAGGTGAAGTGATCTACCAAAACGACCTGATGCAGTTAATTCAATACACTCCGGATACCAAAAAATGCTTACAGCGACCACTGTTGTTTGTGCCACCGTTTATCAACAAGTACTACATTCTTGACCTCGATCATAAAAAATCGATGGTGCACTGGCTCGTTAAACAGGGTTTCACCGTCTTTATGATTTCCTGGGTCAATCCATCGGCGCAAATGGCTGATAAGCAGTTTGACGATTACATGCTTCAAGGTCCGGTGGCAGCTCTTGATGCAGTGGAAGCTATCACGGGAGAGAATAAGATCAACACCGCTGGTTATTGCGTTGGTGGTATGCTGCTGGCCACTACGCAATCTTACCTGCAAAATATTGGCGACGAACGTATCAACAGCATGACATTTTTCACGACCCTTCTCGACTACGATGAGCCAGGAGAAATAGGAAATTTTATCTCCGAACAAATATTATCCCATTTAGAAAAAGAGACTGGCACTCATGGTGTGCTGGATGGTCGTATTCTGGGTATGAGCTTTAGTCTTTTGCGAGAAAATAACCTCTACTGGCCATTTTATATTAACAACTATCTCAAAGGGGAAACACCCTCCGCATTTGACATCTTATACTGGAACAGCGATGCAACCAACCTGCCCGCCAATACCTTTAACTTCTATATTCGCAACGCCTATCTCAACAACTGCTTTGTTGAGGCCGGTAGCGTGATCCTCAATGAGGTACCCATCAATCTGTCTACGATAAATCTACCCACTTACTTTGTAGCCCCTAAAGCTGATCACATTGTTCTTTGGGAAAGCGCCTACCAAAGTGCTCGCCGTCTTGGCGACGGAATCAGCCGACAGGCAGCCATGAAGCGCTTTATCTTAGCTGGCTCCGGCCATATTGCTGGCATTATCAACCCCGCTGAATCGGGTAAATACCCATACTGGGCCTGCGACAGCAGTGTCGGCAATGAAAGTTTACCGGAAGATCCCCACGCTTGGCTGAACGAGGCCACCAAGGTGGAGGGCTCCTGGTGGTGCGACTGGTATCGTTGGCTGGCAGGCCTTTCAGGTGACAAAGTCGATGCTCAGAAAGTTGGGATACATCCAGATTTTCCAGCGCTGGAACCCGCTCCTGGTAGCTATGTAAAAGTGCGGATTTAAAACAATATCAAGATTGATATCGCCTGTAATTATTGACCAATCAGTATTCTCATTAATGCCACGATCCATCATAATCGTGGTTTTTTATGCTGTGAATTTATCCTCCAACGGGATATTGAGGGAACCGCTACTTTGAAGTTACCTGCTCCCTTAATGTTTTCTTCAACCTTCACCATGTAGGAGCTGGCTTTGATCACAATCAAAAAGTATCCCAACCGACGATTGTACGACACATCTCAGAGTCAGTACGTTAATCTTGACTATGTAAAATTATTAACTCTGGAGCATATTGACTTTGCAGTAGTTGATTCTAAAACTGGCGATGACATCACCAAGAGCATTCTCCTGCAGATCATCAGTGAACAGGAGAGTAGTAACGAGCAATCATTGCTTACAGATACGTTGCTGAAACAACTGATTCGTTTTTACGGCGATGATATGCAAGTTTTTTTACGTCAATACCTGGAGCAGAGTCTGAACCACTTCCTCAAGCAACAGGATACGATGCAAGGCTTGCTTAAAAATATGATTGATGCTGGTCCTATCGGCATGATCAGTAAAATCATGGAACAAAACCTCGACACTTGGCAAAAATTCACCCACCAAGACTCAGATAATGAGGAAAAATAAGCCGATGAATTAGCGGGCGGTCCAGGCTCCATCCAACACTATTGTCTGCCCCGTCATATTTCGGCTCACTGGGTTCAACAAAAACAAAACGCTACCAGTAACCTCTTCCAACGAAATAAAACTTTGCTTCGGCATCGGGGCCAGCATAATCTTACTGATCACTTCATCTTCGCTGATACCGTAGTACTTAGCCTGGTCAGCAATCTGCTTTTCCACTAGCGGCGTTTTTACATAGGCTGGACAAATAGTGTTAATGGTGATGTCGTACTCGGCCACTTCTAACGCAATGGTTTTACTAAAACCGAGCAGACCGTGCTTCGCTGCGATATAGGCGCTCTTAAAGGGTGATGCGATCAAACCGTGAATTGAGCCTATATTCACAATGCGCCCATATTTTTGTTCTTTCATCATTGGCAAAAAAGCGCGGGTCAACATGGCAGGTCCTACCAATAGCACATCGATAACCAGCTGCCATTTATCGACAGGAAATTCTTCCAACTTTGCCACATGCTGAATGCCCGCGTTATTGACCAACACATCAAGTCGAGTAAATTCTCCCTTGATGGTTTTTCTACAGGCATCGATACTTTCTTGATGGGTAACATCTAAATACAAAGTTGATGCACTACCGCCATGCTCACATATAGTTGCGACTATACTCTCTGCTGCCTTCAGGTCGATATCGCTGATCACTACATAAAAACCATCGCGGGCTAGCTCTCTGGCAATAGCAGCACCTATACCACTTGCCCCACCAGTCACCAGTGCGACAGGCCTATTCGCGTGTTGCTCACTCAAACTCATGAGTTTATTCCACCCTCAACTGTAATCGTGAATAAATTCAGTTACCAAAGGACGTACATACTTTCGAAACCTGGAGCCGCTGAAAATCCCATAGTGGCCAGCCCCCTCCTGCAAGTGATGACAGCGCATTGTCTCGGGTATGTTTTTACACAGAGCGTGCGCCGCTTGCGTTTGTCCTATGCCACAGACATCATCACTAGCACCTTCAACCGTCAGCAGAGCCGTATTATTGATCGCCCCAAAATTGACGGACTTGCCATTGTAGGTGATGGAGTTGCGAGCCAACGCATTAGCTTTAAAAACACGTTCTATAGTTTCCAAATAAAATTCTGCGGGGATGTCTAATACGGCCATATATTCATCGTAGAAGGCTCGGAAACAATCAGCGTCTTCCTCATCGCCCTCAAGCAAGTTCTGAAAAAAACCCAGGTACTTAGAAATATGCATGTCAAGATTCATCGATAAAAAACCGCCCAACTGCAGGAAGCCTGGGTAGACTTCGCGTCCTTCACCGGGGTAACCTGGCGGCACCGTCATAATGGCAAATCCACGAAACCAATCCATACTGTGCTCTTGGGAATATTTATTAACACGGGTAGGATTTTTACTGACATCAATGGGGCCCGCCATTAGCGTCAAGGTTTTTGGTGTAGAGGTACTTTTTTCTTCCGCCATCACGGCAGTGGCAATCAGTGCCTGCACCGCTGGCTGACAGATGGCAACCAAATGAACGTCCTGACCAAGGAACTGAAGAAAATCGATCAGATAACTGACATGAAGGTCAAAGGTAAATGCTCCTTCATCTAAAGGTACTTCCCGAGCGTCTAACCAGTCAGTAACGTAGACCTCATGATCGGGCAAGAGTCCTTCCACCGTGCCCTTCAACAGCGTGGCGTGATGGCCTGACAACGGTGCTACCAGTAGGACCTTGTTTTTATCTTCCCTTCCTACTCGCTTGAAATGGACTAACTCGCAAAAGGATTTTGAGAGCACAACCTCCTCTCGGACGCGAACAGTTTTATCATTGATCAACACGCTATCAATATCAAAATCAAGCTTTTCATAACTCTTGGTCAGGCGCATTGCAAACTCCAACGCAGCGTTGGTCGTTCGCCCAATGGGAGTATGACTGTATGGATTGAGTGGGTGGGTGCCAATATCCAGTATAAGGCCATATATATTGTGCATGGCGCTGGCACTTTTATTATAGAAATCGTATGCCTCGTATCTCATAGGTCACCCTTTATTAGACAGGCATAACAGCTTGAAGCCAGTTAAAAAGCCCTTCAGAGAAGAGCTACGGTGATCTTTACTACTTATTGGTAGCCGCTGAAGTTTTTGTCGTAGACTTGGCCGCTTTAGCCCTCACATCAACCGCCGATTTATTGGCCTCAGTGAAAGCACTTTTCATCATTTCACCCACTTTTTCCTGGGCTTCAGACATGACTGCATAGGTGTTTTTTGCAGTGTTCACCATTTTTTCCTGCAGATTCTCAGTGTATTCCTTCTGAGCCTCCATGACTCCCGACATATCTTCATGACGCCCCAGAGACTGAGCAAAGCTAGCACTGTCTTTAACCATCCCTGTCAGCCAATCGGCTTGCTGCTTCATTAGCTGTTCGAATACCTTAAGATTCGTAGCAGCAGTAGTTTTGAGTGAAGCTTTGGAGGCTTTGGATGTCACATCAGCAACAGATTCCTTAGCTTCGGTGAAAGCGTCTTTCATCAATTCACCTACTTTTTCCTGAGCTTCAGTTATCACGGCATAGGTATCTTTAGCCGTGGTGACAATATTATCCTGCAGGCTCTCAACGTATGCTTTTTGAGCCTCCATAACTCCAGAGACATCGTCAGGATGACCTGCAGACTGAGCATAATTAACATAGCCTTTGATCATTCGAGTTATTAGGCCTGTCTGTTTCTGCAACAACTGCTCACACACCTTGGCATTAATATCAGCCAGCTCGCTCATTGGTTTCATGGATTTTTGATACTGCTCAGTGATCTGCTCAAACATAACATCTCTCCTGAAAATCTTTTATGCTGCAATGCAACAATAAACAATTAAATTGTTAAAAATACACGACTATTAGTCAACAACATATTTGCCGTAATCCAGCATTTTTGATACAAATAAGAAATAGTTCAGAAGCCACTTAGAATAATGTATGCCCCACCTAACACGCTCCCTAAAATGTCATTCCTTCCTTTTTTAAATGGGTCTTATTTCAGTTGCTCAGTGGATGCCTAACCGCTGCCCATTGTAAACCCGAAGACCATAGGATCTTCGGGATCATTATTAACTCACCAGGTAATCTCTCGGCCCCACTGCCCAGCCTTACGTACCACCAACGACGACAACGGCAGATAAATCACCACCACCAGCCACTACTGTCCGGTTAAGCATAAACCAGCTCCAGGCTCCCCTGATTATGGTGTAAATTGACTTTGT
>OODV01000589.1 GCA_900299555.1 uncultured Endozoicomonas sp. | reverse complement strand
AGTTTGGTTTTAAGCTGCACCTTATCATCAACCATCTGGGCGAAATTTTATCATTTTGCCTGACAACGGCTAATACCGATGACCGTAAGCCAGTGCCAGATCTTGTTGAAGAATTAACGGGTTGGCTTTATGGCGATAAGGGTTATATCTCTGAAAAGTTAGCAGACTGGTTGCACGGGAAAGGTCTGAACCTGATAACGAAAGTCAGGAAAAATATGAAACCCAAAGAGCTGAAGGCCTTTGATAAAGCGATGTTACGAAAGCGAGCAGTCATAGAAAGCGTAAATGATCAGTTGAAGAATATTTCGCAGATAGAACACTCTCGACACCGTTCATCCTTCAATTTTGCTGTAAACCTGATGGCAGGGCTTATTGCCTATACAAGGCAACCCAGAAAACCACACATTGATGTTTCAGCACTAACAGAAGGTGTACCTATGGCTTTCTGAGCGTCGAACTCACGTTAATTTATTGAAAATACTCTGATCAGTTTGGAATCTGACAAAATAAATGCTTTCGGTTAACCGGGAAAGCATGAAATTACCAACGGTCAGAACCGGAACCTTTTTGATTGCATTACCTTCACCAAGAACACATGTTCATGAACAGTGTCATGGCATAAGGGAGGCAGCCTCTGTAGCGGTTTGTTGGCCCATAATGGTTTCAGCGCAGGATGTGCCATTATAAAGACCATAGAGCCAAAGAACCTTCACAAAGAGATTAAACTGTAGAAGTTCAGACCTGACCTGACAGTTACCGATTTTCAAGAGGGTGTCTGTCAGGTCAAATTCAGGCTATGAACTTTTCCTTCCAGATCTCTTTCCC
>OODV01000249.1 GCA_900299555.1 uncultured Endozoicomonas sp. | reverse complement strand
CAGTAGGGCTATAAATACGCCAGAATGGTCAAAATATGTTCATGTTTTTGCCCTGAGAGCTTCGGCTTTTTATAGCGAGTACAGCCAGAAATACGAAGGGCAAAGAAAAAGCCCGGAAGTCCAGGCTTTTAATCAATTTACTCCCTGTCAGACATCAGGATTGTCTGACTCTCTCAGACGTTCCTGTCGTTGCTGCTCTTCGGCCAGAGCGGCCTTGATTTCTGCCATGACTGAATCAACATCCGCTGATTTTTCAACCTCCTCGAAGTGTCCGGTCAATTCAGTCTCCGGCGTCAGTTCACCCTCTTCATAAAGGGCCCACATCTCTTTGGCATACCGGTTGTTCTGCAAGTCTGGTGCGAACTGGGCATAGTAGTCCGTGATGTTCTGGATATCTCTGGTCAACATTGCCCGTGCATTGTTGTTGGCAGATGCATCCACCGCCTGTGGCAGATCGATGATTACCGGACCATACTCATCGACGAGCACATTGAATTCCGACAGGTCGCCATGAATTAGACCGGCGCAAAGCATCAGCATCACGTAATGCATAACGATGGCATGGTCTTCTCTGGCCTGTTCGGCAGACATGGTGACTTCACCCAGTCGAGGAGCAACCTGACCATCATCATCTGTGACCAGTTCCATCAGTAGTACGCCATCCAGGCAGATGTAAGGCTTAGGGACTCTTACGCCAGCTCGTGCCAACCGGAACAGGGCATCCACCTCGGCATTCTGCCAGGTTTCTTCCTGCTGTTTACGGCCAAACTTTGAGCCTTTCTCGATGGCGCGTTGCCTTCGGCTGTTACGCTCTTTACGACCTTCCTGATATTGGACGGCTTTCTTGAAGCTGCGTTTGGCGGCTTCTTTATACACTTTGGCACAACGGATCTCGGATCCGCAGCGTACCACATAGACATCGGCTTCTTTACCACTCAGTAGCTGGCGGAGTACTTCATCCACCAGACCTTCATCAACCAGGGGCTGTATTCGTTTCGGGGTTCTCATAAGGAACTTTTACCTTATTTGTAAACCCGATGGAATAGCGTTTTTGGAAATAAGCGATGGTAGAACGCACATTGAGGTGTGCGCCTTCGGGTTTTACTCATGATTTACTGTTTTTTCTGAGGGATCATCACCGTTATTGGCTTATTTTCAACCCCGGTAAACGTAACAATCAGGTCACAGGGGGTTTTACTGATGCAGCGACCATTGTGTGCCGTGTTCACCACTTCATAAATGGCTTCTCCCGCTTCGTAACGGTTTTTCTGGCCATCCTTGAGTGTTACTTCCATGGTGCCGGAGATGGTATAGCCGTACCCCGGGTAGGGGTGGTAATGCCAACCTGTCTCACCACCGCTGGGTATGGTGATTTTCAGCGTTTTGACCATGGGTTTTTTGGTTTTTGGGTAGCGCATGGGGCTGCCATCATCGGTGACTCCCTGAGCTTTGACAGTGTCTGCCTTAAGCTTGCCATCGTATTCTTTTTTATGATCAGGGCAGGCAAAGAGGGCTGTAGAGCTAACGGCCAGTATCAGGGGAAGTGCAAATCTGAACATGGGGTTCTCCTTGACGAGGTCATCTAATAATAGACACCCGCTGCAGGAAATGGGTTCAATTCTAGATTTTTTAATAACTATTGGTTCTGTTGACATAAGGCTGTCAACAGAACCTGACCGCCAGAGATAACTGGCGGTTGGTTGGGGTTAGTGAGCACTCTTTCCGGGTATTGGTGCCATGATTTGTGGCAAGGCTATAACGGGCATAGTCTTTGGCTGACGATAGAGCGAGCAGACTATGGAAATGGTCAGTACACAGACAATGACCATCAGAGATACTGGTGTCGGAATTGACCAGGCAGTGTCCAGCAGGAGCATTTTTATACCCACGAAACCCAGCATGCCTGCCAGTCCATAGTGTAGATATTTAAAGCGCTCCATCAGGCTTTCCAGGACAAAGAACAGCGATCTTAAACCCAGCAGGGCCATCACGTTAGCGGTATACACCAGAAAGGGATCGATGGTGACGGCAAAGATGGCCGGTATAGAGTCAATGGCAAACATCAGGTCACTGAGCTCTACTACTATGACTACCAGTAGCAGGGGAGTTGCCAGCAGGCGACCGTTCTCCCTTATCCAGAAAGCAGCGCCCCGGAAATCATCGGTCATGGGCAGGCGGCTGGACAGGGATCGAATCAAACGGTTATCTCCAATATCCTGGGATGGCTTGAAGAACGCCATTTTGAGGGCGCTCAGAATGAGCAGAACCCCAAACACGTAGAGTAACCAATGGTATTGGGCAATCAGAGCGCTGCCCACAACAATCATAATGCCGCGCATAACCAGCGCGCCAATAACGCCATAGAACAGTACTTTGTGCTGATAAGCCCGGGGTACAGCAAAAGCGCTGAAGATCATGGCAAAGACAAACAGGTTGTCGATACTCAGGGACTTTTCGATCAGGTAACCGGTGGTAAAGGCCAGGGCGGCTTCCTGATTGGTCAACAGGCTTCCCGGATTAATGGCTTCCCAGAAAAAATAGACAATCAGGTTAAAGATGACGGCACAGCCGACCCAGAATGCACTCCAGCCAAGGGCATGGCGCAGAGAGACTTCTTTGTTGTCGCGGTGAAGATAAAGGTCTAAGGCCAGCATGGCCAGCACAAAGATATTAAAGCCAATAATTGACCATGTGTTGTTCAGCACGGTACAGCTCCTGTCACAGCGTGCGCAATGCGGCACCCTGATCAATGGGTAATGTGCTGGTCTCGTCAAAGCGTGTAAGGCTCACCATTACCGGGATTGCTCCGTACTGACGATAATGGTTCCACTACTAAGGTGGGTGACTACTCCCCAACGATGCAAATCAATTAACAGTCAACGACTGTTATTGCACGGGTAATAGTGTTTGTTGTTGGCGATGTCTTTTTCTAAGCAGTCGTTCGCGTTGTTTGTCCGGGTGACGGTTATCATTATTCAGGTAGTAAGCGTCATCTTTATACATTGTTTTTATAAGCCTTTGGGTAAGCAGGCCAATCAGAACGTCCATTAGTTATTGAACTCATTTCGGGAACATGCGCCTATATAAAGGTATACCCGGAATATAGTCAATAGCTATTTTGTCAGGTGAGGGTAATGGTTAGTCGAGCTGCTCATAACACAACCGCCTGTGCTGCCAAGCAGTTATGCGGATATCGGTAAGCCATTCAGAGTAGAGTGTCGGTAATGTTACTGGCCAGTTGATGAAGCAGGCGAGTCCTTGCTTCCAGTGTTGCCCAGGCAATGTGTGGTGTGATGATCAGATTGTCCGGTTTATTAATGATCAGAGGGTAATCCTCTGGTGGGGGCTCTGTGGTGATGACATCCACTGCGGCTCCCGCAATTTCCCCAATATTAAGGGCCGTGATCAGGTCTGCCTCATTGACAATACCCCCCCGGGCGGTATTGATCAGAATGGCAGAGGGTTTCATCTGCTGGAGCTCTGCCATGGTAAACAGGTCCCGGGTTGCTTCCGTCAGCGGGCAGTGAATACTGATCGCATCAGATTCTTTGATGATCTGGTCAAAAGGTGTTCTTCCCGGGCGGATATGGGTTGCACCTTTCTGTTCTGCGATCAGTACATGCATACCAAAGGCTTTGGCAAGGTGCTCTACGGATTTTGCCAGGTTGCCATAGCCAACCAATCCCATGGTTTTGCCCGTCAGCTCCATCATCGGGTAATCAAACAGGCAGAAAGAACGGCTTTTACTCCATTGACCGGCGCTTACCCGCTGGTTGTATTTACTGGCATGGGTGTTGAGTTCCAGCAGAACGTTAAACACCAGCTGGGCTACACTGCTGCCGGCATAACCCACCACGTTTTTCACTTCGACACCACAAGCTTCTGCGGTTTTCAGATCCACGTTATTCATCCCTGTGGCTGCAATGCAGATCAGTTTCAGTTCTGATAGCCCGTAAATAATATCGTTATCAAGGACGACTTTGTTGGTAATTACCACCTGGGCCTTGCGGCAGCGCTCAAGGGTTTGCTCCGGGGTTGTAAAGTCATAGAACTGCCAGCTAATGGGCAGTTCATGCAGTGGCGAAAGATCCAGGTCTGGCCCCAGGGTACCGGCGTCCAGAAATACACCATTGATCATATTATTGTTACCGTAACGGAAGTGTTGTTGTTTATGCAGGCCAGTTTGCCAGAAATGGTTTATAAAAGTTAATACACGGGTAATAAACCACTGGACCGTATGAGGCTCCAATGAAGAAACTGAAGAATGAAAAAGAACTGGTAAAGAAGGCCATTGAATATGGCATGAAGTATGGTGAAAAACGGGGGGTTGTTGAATTTGAGGCTACCGATTCTGCTAATGAGAAAATTGAGGAACCTCTGAAAAACGCTCACTAATCCAGTAAAATCCTGATGACTGGATCAGG
>OODV01000019.1 GCA_900299555.1 uncultured Endozoicomonas sp. | reverse complement strand
ATTTTAGGCATTTCTTACGAATCGGTTTATTCCTGATAGAGGTGGTGAAAGACAGATATTAACAAATTAATATTTATATTTAGTGTCAAATAATAGTCTTAATTTATTCGTGAGTGGTGTGTTGTTCGATAATATTTAATTACACAACATGGTTTTTATTATTTAAAGTTGTGATCGGCGAAGTGCTTTTTTGTTTTTTGGTGTTAGTATTGATTACTCTTTTTTATTTTTTAGGCAGACAAAAAAACCGCTGAGAGAGCGGCTTTTTATTAATGCAGGAAGCAATTATAAATAGGTAAAATATCTTATTTAATATGCTTGTCAGCTTCTTTGAAGAAGAGTGCCATGTCGTTCCAGGGCGTGGTCTTTTTCAGAATTCGTCTGCAGTTCAGGATTGTTTCAAAATAGGGGGTTTGTTTTTTCAACTCAACCCAGCCATTGATGCCGCTGTTTTTCATGATACAACTCGAATAAACTGAGTAAGCCCAGTTGGGGGTGACTACGAATTCAGTATATGGCGAGTTGTTTTTAATAAAAAATCAATAAAACTTTGATGCCCTATCAAGTATGCTTATGCCCCCTGATTTAAAGTCAGATGATATTCTATCCCCGCTTCAAGTACAGGAGTATCATAAGAGCTCTTGGCTATGATAATTGCAAAGCTGCTATTGGGGCTTTTCTCATACTTTTTTCTGTTCATGGCTTTTTTGATGGAATAGGCTGTACATCAAATGCATATTACGCTTCGCCAGTTGGAAATATTCCGTGCAGTTGCTCAATATGGGCGAGTGACGGGAGCTGCTGAAAGTTTACATATTTCACAGCCGGCGGCCAGTATGGCGTTATCTGAACTGGAAAAACATTTGGGCTCACTTTTTGATCGAAATCAGGGGGCGGGTCTCAAGATGAATGATTCTGGGCGCGCACTGCTTCCTAAAGCCTGCGAACTTATTGAGCGGGCGAAAGAGCTGGAGATACAATTCGCTGTCGATGGTTCGTATGAGTCAGGCTCTTTGATTTTGAATGCCAGTTCTACGATTGGTAATAATCTTCTGCCGAAAATATTGTTCCAGTTCCGGGAAACAAACCCTGGTATAAGAATTGATCTTGAGATTGATAATACCCGAGCCATCGAGCAACATCTCCTTGATTTTAAAATTGATCTGGCTGTTGTCGAGGGTACCTGCCTGCACCCTGATATTGACGTCACAACCTGGCTGGAAGATGAGCTGGTGGTGATTTGTAGTCCTGATCATCCTCTGGCGAATCAGAAAAATATTCCACTTAACTCTCTGTCTGATGAGCACTGGGTGTTGAGAGAACCAGGTTCCGGTACCCGTGAACTTTTCGATGAAATGATAGCTACCCAGCTGGACTCCCCTAAAGTCTCCATGGTGCTAAACCGTTCGGAAGCCGTTAAACAAGCGGTAAGTGATGGCGTTGGAATTGCCTGTATATCCAGTCTTGCGGCTAAATCAACGTTAGATACCGGGCATATGGCGACAATAGGGGTTACAGGGCTTAATTTAAAACGCCACTTTTACTTGCTAACACACAAGAAAAAGTACAAAAGTGCAGTTTTTAATCAGTTATGCCGGTTTATTATTGATTGGAAGCCATTTAACTGTCTTTCACCACCTCTATCAGGAATAAACCGATTCGTAAGAAATGCCTAAAAT
>OODV01000052.1 GCA_900299555.1 uncultured Endozoicomonas sp. | reverse complement strand
CTAAATCGGTAACCCTTTTCTTTTTTTGAAAAGAAATGTCAGATTAAGTCTGAACTACTCCAGTATAGGCTAGCGTTTGTTTGCAGTAATCTGAATGGGTGCAAACCGAAGGAATCGTTACCAGAATTGACGCTGTCAAAAGGAAACCAACACCCCGACTAACTGCCGAGATTACGGTTCTTACAAAGCAACATCAAGCAATTTACACCGTCTTTGCAACCAGTAAGTGCTTTGACGATTTTCAGTGTCAAAACAGTGTACTGGAATGCCCCCTCAACTAGTTAACCAACTCAACTAAACGGGCCGACTTATCGCAGAAAACTATTTCTCAACTCTGCGGTCAAACAGGAGGTTATATCTAATAAAAAAGCTGTCAGGAAGGAAGAACTGCCATGAGAAAGGTACTTTATCTGTTTTTGAGTCTGAGTATACTGCCTGCCGCAGCATCCCCTCAGTCTATAGGAGTACACTATGGCATGGGAGGTATCGAGGGCCATTATCACGACAGTGGAAGCGATCTTTTCATTGGTTTGCAACTAGACTATTCTCGCAGGCTTGCAACCCATTACACCATTGAAGGGGGCATTTTAGCGACAGGCTCTCTTCCTTTTATGACTCTTGTAACGGAAGGTATTTTATCTCCGATCGATCCCAGTTATTCACTCAAAATTGCGGACTTTAATAGTTACTACCTGGGGGCAAAAGCAGACTATGACCTGCTACCATTCTGGAATATTTACCTGCATGGAGGTTTTGGATACGCCAAGGTATCAGAGTACTCCCCAGAGATACAGTCGAATGGAAGCCATCACTACAACAAGGCTAATTGCTATTCAGGTATACACCCATACATTGGTGTGGGCACTGAGATTCGCCCCTACTCTTCACTTGGATTCAGTTTAGATCTACGCTACGACGATCTCCCTCATAGTTATAAAGGTACTGCCCTACTTTTTGGTCTGAATTTCCATTTTTGAATTGTGACCCAGATGAAGTCATCCACTTGTATTCAATAACGATGTCAACAGGCCTTTGACCTCATCATACATTCACCATAACCAATGAAGCAGGCTGTTTTTCTGGTCGTTGATTCACCCTCAAGTGGCTGAGCGCACAAAGGATGGAGTTCACCTTGCCTGAGTACTTTTAAAATCAACTGGTCTCATGGCTACTTAAGCCCCCTCCTGAATTTGACTTGATATTCAAGCTGAAAAACGTATCCACACATTCAAATAACCTCAAACAATTCCTCATAGTCAAGCCAGATTGAAATAGAGTTTTGAACTTATATTTAATGAAACGGTCTTCTCATGACATTTCATCAATTTCCAAAGAGCAGGTTTGCTGTAACATGGATCCAAATTATTCATTCCCTCCAGTTACTCCATCAGCAGGAATCCAACCCTATTCTGCTACGGCTTCACCAGAAGGTAATACCCCCTACTCAACTACTTCGGCTCCAGCCAATAACTACCCTTACGTGAATTTCGACAACTCAACAGGTGAATATAGTTTTCCAGGCGCCACAATTTTCAGAGAACGGGAGATGGTTATACTCAAAAGGCCAGTTCAAACAGCGGGCTTACAAAACATTCCATCTAGTATACAGGGAGGTCAACCTCCCTGGTATCAATTACAGGGGGATGGGGTCCAAGCTAGAAGCCAACCCAACCCGCAACCCTCAAAAACAACATTCGAACACCCTATAAAAATGGGTATGCCTGCCACTAATGCACATAGCCTATTTTTAGGCAATCATGTTGGCAGAAGCCCATCATTCTCATCGCAAGCTTCCCTGACTCATCAAAGTCAATCTTCAAGCTATCACGGCACTCCCTCTTGCCAGTACTCAACTGGCTCAACGTACATAGGTGAAGGACATAACCTTGCAAACGTGGGAGGGATGGCTGATAACAAATACCTGTCAGGTCAGTTGCTTAGCCTTAAAGATGTTCAACCAGAAATTCATCAACAAGCTCTTGATCAAGCAAACCCTGCTTCCGCCAAGCAAACAATGTTACCGCCCAGATGTAGTGCTTTAACAGAGGTATCGCAGCCATGCAGTGTACGTTCAAATCAAGAACCTACAATCTCCTCTGCATCGACTCAAGCACCAAATCAGATAGATGTTCAGAAAGTGCAAGACACTCTTCTGGAAATAGTACAGGATACTGCTACAAACATTAAGGAAAGAGCTGGAATAGAGCTTCAGAAACAAATTAAAGACGGTATCTCAGTATTATCAACGGCTATGAGCGGCAATATTCTACCAGACCTACAGGAAAAAGTGGACCAGGAACTTGATAAAGCTTTTAATACTGCTCATGAAAAATCATCATCAGGTCTAAAAAAACACATTGATGATGTTTTCATGGCAGAGGTAAAAAAAAACAATTACCAATTCCGTATCAGCGATGCAAGAAAACTTGAATCAATCACTGAGTAAAGCCATTTCAGTCATAATACAGGAAGCTACTCAAGATATTAAAAAGCAAATCACCACATCCAATCTAGAAGTATGTCAAGAAACTACTGATACGATGACACAAGAACTTGAGAAACAATTAACACAGAAAACATCAGCCGCTATTCTGACTGCAACAACCGAAATATCAGCTAACATTAAGGGACAACTTAGCCAACTCTTAACCCCCTTATTATCAGAACTAATAACAGAGTTCAAAACCACCGTCGAAAGCATTAAGTCACTGCGGGATCAGATGATATCTGATGCTAATCAACAAAGAGAGGAATTCCAGAGCGAGTATCAATCAGCGATCAGACAATTAAGAGAAGCGACAGCATCACAACTCAAATCCATGGAAAATATTTTGGCAGAAACTTCTTCAGCCAGAGGCAATGGTCTACCTGAGTCAAAACTTGAAACTGACTCACACATAGGTACACCTATTGCGTTTCATCAACAAGATACTGATGCTTCAGGCGGACCTCCAAGAAAAAAGATGTTTTTCACTCAACCAGCTGTAGAGCCTGAAAATCTTACACCTGAGAGCACTGAGACTATTCATCCAACAACTTCATGTCTCCAAAAAAATAAGGCTTCAGAGCTAGAACAAATAAAAAAATTCCTTCAACGAAAAAATCCTAAACAAAAAGCCATCCCTAGCAATGCAGAAAAGGATAAGAGAAATAAATCAATAGAAAATATAAAAGAGCATTATGCTTATGACGCATGTAGATTTTTATTAGCAGAAAACCCTAGCCAGAAACCTATTGCAGACATTGACTCATTACTTCAAATAGCACTTGATTGCTTGAGAAAGGGCCAGTCTGATCAGACTCAAAAAAAAGATAGTGAAGTAGGGCCACAAAGGCATGAAAACTTACGACAGCAAAGACGTCTGGACTATGCGTCAATACAACTAGGTTTTCGACCGTAGATATTTCCCTCTGCTGAATATACAGCAGAGGGAAATCGGTAAATTACATACAACTGGCAAAAGTGAGCGGAATATTTTAATTATTTTTCATTAAATGGTAGCGGATCAAATGTGTGGTTTTTCATAAATATCCACTCCAAATTCCAGAGTATTAATCAACAGGCCAATCATTATATCGTGCATCCTTTCTATCTTGGAAAAACATATACTCTTTCTCGCTAACCGCTTGATCCAAGTCCTGAAATTTAAGTTCCTGCGTTCGATTTTCTGAGTATTTCTCTTACCTGCTTCATGCTTTTTAGGATCAATATTTCGCTCATATGCACCCCAGTCATTGCTGTAGAAACGGCTAATACCAAAGGGCTCTAAAAGAACCTGAAGCTGCCTGAAGATCTCAGGTGATGTGTCAGAGCTGTTGGAGCGTCTGGCCCGCTCCAAAGTCAGTTTTTACTGCACAGATGACTGGCAGCCATATACATCCTGTTTACCAGAAGATAAACATATCATTGGAAAGTACTTTACTCAGCGGATTGAGCGGCAGAATCTGACCTTGAGAACTTGCTTGAAACGGTTAGCCAGAAGGACTATCTGCTTCTCAAGATCAATAGAGACATTCATCATGATAAGGTTATCGGTGAATTTATCTCCCGAAACCACTATCAACAGTTTTGATACATCATCATCATCAGCTGGAGTAGTTCAGACTTAATCTGACATTTCTTTTCAAAAAAAGAAAAGGGTTACCGATTTAGAAAGAAGGTGAGTTCACTGAAATCTAAATCATTAAAGGTGACCCTTATGATTCACACCAACCAGAAAATCATCAAGCACAAGGTCGGGCTACTGAACCTTGCAGATGAGCTCGGAAACATCTCTAAAGCCTGTAAAACCATGGGTGTCTCCAGAGATACATTTTATCGTTACCGGGATGCTGTGGATGAAGGTGGAGTGGAAGCTCTTCTTGATCAAAGCCGAAGAGTTCCAAACCTTAAAAACCGTGTAGACCCCATTGTTGAAAAAGCAGTTCTTGAGTATGCGCTAGAAGATCCTGCTCATGGACAGGCTCGTGTTTCAAATGAACTTCGCAAGAAAGGTATCTTCGTTTCTCCCAGTGGCGTGAGAAGTATCTGGCTAAG
>OODV01000177.1 GCA_900299555.1 uncultured Endozoicomonas sp. | reverse complement strand
ATTACCCATCTGCAAAATGGCTGTATTGTTTACTCCCAGACCAAGGGCAAGAAGGTTCGAAGCATCCCCATCAATCAGAAATTGTATAAAGAAGTCGAAGACCATTTTGACCGGTATGGCGGATTCAGCTCATCCCTGTGCAGTTTTGACCGAGCCTTGAAGCGCTCCAATATACGCTTACCCAGAGGCCAGAGCAGCCACGTACTACGCCATACCTTTGCCAGCCACTTTATGATGAATGGCGGCAATATCATTGTGCTGCAACGGATACTGGGGCACGCGGATATTTCTATGACCATGCGCTACGCCAAATTTGATCCAAACCACTTTCAGGAGGCGATCAATTTGAACCCACTATCTAGTATGCAAGATGATGAAGTGGTTTCCTCTGATTAGAGCAAAACACCAAAATTAGTATCAATGACTCTTTGTAACGCCTCAGCAACCAAGTCTGTAGCAATGCCAGTTACCTGATCATTAATTATGATATTCGGCGCAACAGATACCATCGCAGGCAATATTATTGATACAAGAAGATCGACCCAATCATCAAAATGGTATGGAGATAATTTCAACAACTGCAGTATGGCCAATGGTGTCATTGCTTGCACCCACAGAGCCAGTGTCTCACCAACATATGCAGATGCAGAAACTGGAAAAATGGCAAGAAGATAGGAAAATAACCACTTTTTAAATTGTTTGTACTTCATCTGAACCAACGCTTTTTCACTACTCGATTTCCAAAACAGAATAGTTAAAGAGTTATAAAATCAAACAAACAGGTCAATGAAAGACCGTAAAAACTAGAGTATTTTTTCGCCGTCGACGCTTCGTTGACAGAAAAAGACAGTGGTCGTAAAGAAAAGCTATTTTAGAAAGGGAAATCAGGAACTTACAGAAGGGAGTATGGCGGTGAGGGAGGGATTCGAATCCTTGCCTCATTAGATAAATTAATTATTTTTCAATAAGTTATAAATCTATTTTTTGATAAACAGTGTCCATTTGGGTTGTTAAAAGTGGTTATAGGTCAGTTTGGTGGACACTTTTTGGACACCCTATGGACATAGAATTACAGATCAATTTTCATTAACTCTCAGTCTCACGGCAAAAACATGAACCTCAAAATCGCTGAAGCCCCTGAGAATTAAAGTCTGCAGAAAATTTGATATATATGAAAATATGTAATTTAACGACAGTTGACGTCAAAGTAAATACCTGTTTTCAGTGTATGCATGCGGCTAGTCAGCTATTAAGCAGATATATGCACTGATTTTTTTCAATAATACAGCGAGTGATCATGTTTTTGCCCTGCTCTCAGTCTTTTTCACACTGGCATGTATTTCTAGGTCTACAATGTGGAAGTTTGTCTGTATTGAGATCCTGTTATGCAGTTTCAACACATCCTTCATGCCAAAACACTCTTAGCCAACCAACAGCAGGGGTTCCTATCAAATCCCGCTTCGGAAAAAGGTTTCAGTTCTCAGCGACTAGTCAATATAAAACCACCTCATCTGTGTATAGCCCTCATACACAGCTCTTCAGCTGAGCCAAGACTAGCTTGCACTTATAACGAGAGCGCTTTTGGTTTAGACAACAAAACTATAAATATAAGCATTCTGAGAAGCTTAAGTTATTTATCGTTGAAGATAAAATTGGCGCTTTACGAGATGATGAAAAAAATAGGATATTTATCGTTAGCGGCTTTGCTCACAAACAGTGTTGAAGCTATTGAAGTAGGAGATATAAAAAACATCTCATCTTTACAATGTCCGTCAGGTTTACGCCACGTTACTCAAGATGAAGCTAAACGAATCACAAGTCATATTTGCCACACTTTTGACTATTGGGCAATCATGAAACTGGAAGGGAATTATAAACTGTCTGGGGAAGGTTATGGTTGTCGTGTCGAGCCAATTAAAGAAACGGATAACGCCAGTAATATTGGCCACTCATTGTGTGCACCATCAATGGTAGGAGAACCTATAATATTTGACAGTTCTAGAAACTATCAAGCTGAAAAAAGTAATGTTTATTTCTTTACACCTTATCCTAATCCGTTAGAAAGAAAAGCAAACGATCTCATATACTCCGATGCAGCTACAAATGCCAGGTCCGTATGGTCAACAACGCAGACCTATTCCAAAGTTACGGTAGCGGCCCAAGATGAGCACGATCTAACTCATTTTATGAATTTAAGAGCTAACCTTGGTAAAAATAACAAATACTATCGCCTTAATGAAGGTTATGGTAGTTCACCGCTTTATGTTCCTTCTTCATTTAGATTCGCGTTTCACGATGAAGATAACCAACGTTTAGCTTCTGGTTTTTATCGGATTGGTGATATATCTGTATCTGCTGCAAGGTGGCATGACCCAAATGCAGAAAGTACTGTTGACAATACAGCGCAAACTATCGGTGACGTTTATGTTAGCTTCAGTAACTCCAGGACAGCACAAATTCCACTAACATTCGATTATGATCCGAGCTTACTGCCTGATGTTACCGAAGCCATTTTTGTACTAAGAATAAAGAATGCAAATATCGGTGAACGCTTTGTCGTCAATATGTCCGGTAATTACTTATTGGAGTTCACAAAAGACAGAATCTACGTTTTTGATACCTACACTAAAAACAGTGACGTGTATAAATATCAGTCTGCCAATCCCAATATCACCATAGGACTGGGAGTATCAAAAGGATTACCTCACAATTATAAAAACATTACCATAAAAGAAGACTCTAATGGCCAACTCTATGACTATGCAGCCCTGCATAGTGACAATATTACATCAGATGATGCCATTTTGAATGAAACAATAAGTCATCCTTTTTATGAAATAGCAGGGAAAGATGGGATTGAAGATAAAGTAACAATCAGTAAGGCAATGGCTTTTTATCACGAGCTACATGCACATGAACGTCACGCTCGATGTGTCAGACCTAATATGACGATACTAGAGGAATTAAAAGAAATTTTTTCATCTGGTAGCGTTGTATGCCAACCTAAACCAGTCTCTAATATCTACAGTGCCAATCACAACTCAGCTGAGGATATGAGATTAGAGCAACAACTAATAGAAGCCGTTGTTGATGAGAGAAAATATCATGACACAGTAGGGTATCACTTGCGAGAAAGTTTTGATTTAAAAGATAAAAACACAATAGCCTTTGTGACTTCTTCTCGCTATTGCAAAGTGCCCATCATGAGCAGAGTAGCAAAACACCGACACAAGCGTAGTTTGGGTTCTGGAAATTGTGTTGATTGGACATCAGAACTAATCAGTCTTTATGTTTTACTTGGGCTTAATTTCCTGAACCTTAATGACATTGTACAGAATGTCTTAGCTGGAAATGGAATCGCTGCTGCTTTTTTTCCTGACGGACAATACCCACCTAATTCAGAGGCAGATATAGCGGCTTTACAGCAAGTCATTTCTTCACATGGTGACCAAGCGGCTAATGTATTACAAGAAGCGGCTGGTTTAACAGGCCAAGCAGCAATGGCAGATCCATTATTTTTAAGTAATGATCAAGGTGCGAGCTTTACCTCTCAAGTAGATGTGCAAAACTCTGTTGCCGAAGCAAGACTGGGATCTTATACATTAGTTAGAGAAGAATTCAAACCCTTAACAAACGTGGTAAGGAGAGTAAACCGTAATTTGGAAACAGAGGTGCTTGAAGGTGAACAGTATACAACTAATATTATTCATGTAACCGACCACAATATTAATTCCCCTGAAATACAGACAACTATTAGTCAGTATCTATCAGCTATCACCAATTGGATTGATCAAATTAACAGCATGAAAATTGGTGAGGGTGTCAGTCAAGAGGATATAACTCAACTTGAACTAGGTCTTCGACTTGCAAAAAACATACAAGAGTCACTTAAAGATGAGATTAATCCGGGTATAGTAATAAACACTGTATACCATAATGGCATTTTAGTAGGTATCAACATAGGATTAGTAGATGGTAGAGAATACTCATCAATGTATGGCCTTGTAATTCCTTCTTCTCTATTGAGAAGAGAAGGAGCATATAGAGGAGCCGTTGCTTATCTTAGAAGTGAAGCTTTGAGGAAATTATTTTCCAATGGAATTATAGACTTTGCGACAGCAGAAGTTATATCCAGATACAGTGCTAGCTCTGTTGCCAGACTAGGTTTCAAACACGACGAATTATAAATTGTAGAAGTTCAAACCCGCCCTCTATCCTTTGGAGGGCATTCTTCATAGCGTTCAGAGGTTGTACTTGTCGAAATATACCGACTGAGCATACCTTTCATCTTCTCCTCTCTTTTTTGAATCAAATCAATTTTGAACAGCATCAGCCTTACTCAAAAAAATCTGTTGCCACTAAAGGACAAAACATTTTTTTGACACGCCCTCTCGCCGTTCCTGGACAAATTACATTCAAAAAAGAGAGGTAAACATCATGAAAACACTTACTAACTCAATGCTCTGCACCCTGATCCACCTGACCAGAAATCAGCTTGAAGCAAAGCGATATGAAATCGCCGAACTCAGCCAATACACTACCAAAGTGATCCGCGAGAGTTATAACTCCGAAGTCGAAGAACTGGTAGCCATACTTGAAATCCTGTCAGACGCCCTCAAGCTCCAGGAACCAGCCGAGCAACCGACTCGCTCTACCAAGAAATAACAGATGGGGGTTTATCCCCTTTCTGTTATTGGCTATATGCTGTAGCCCATCAGTATCCTCTCTTGGTAGGACTCCCGTAGTCGCTCAATCAGCTGGATTTCGGTCGTGTTCTTTTTCTCATAGTGCTGGGCAATATCGTCCCATATCACGCTCCCCTGTAGTTCCCTAAGCACCCTTTTGAATTTCAGCCCTTTTCTTGCACAGGCCGACAGGAGATTACCAATATAGAGCTGGTAGTTCTTGCCTGAGAAGGACGTGGCTTTCTTGTAGTACCGCTTGTAATGCAGGTTGTCCTTATAGGCCGATTCAGGGTATTTGAAGACGATATCTTCCAGCAAAATTGTCCAGATGGGATCAAGGTAGTTGCTGTTGTATTTGAGCTTGAAGGACCTCAGACCGTATTGCCAGAGCGCTTGTATATGCTTGATCACCTCGGAGTAGGTGTTCATTTTTACACCGATTTCACCCGTTTCTTTATTGCAGGTCCCCCAGGCAAATTGCTGGATCACTGAGTGGTGAAATCGTACCTCAAACCGGAATACATCAGTCTCAAGATCATAACCACTGGAACCGTCATCAAGTTGGGTGCTTTCCTGCCATTTGTGT
This sequence comes from uncultured Endozoicomonas sp., assembly GCA_900299555.1. Taxonomy (GTDB): domain Bacteria; phylum Pseudomonadota; class Gammaproteobacteria; order Pseudomonadales; family Endozoicomonadaceae; genus Endozoicomonas. The sequence goes on along the minus strand of OODV01000177.1, from coordinate 4,114 downwards.
TCCATATAGTCGAATTTATCAATGTCCCTCGCCTGTATGGTCTTGTTGTAGATGGCAAGCTGTACCGCACCCGCAGAACCAAATTTAAAGGACTGGGCACGATCATAAACACAGGAGACATCCGATACTGTGAATTCCGCTTTATCAATCCCGAAGTAGTTGGAGACCCGTCTGGATTTACAGGTCATGCGTTCTGACAGGTCGTTATCCGGTTTCCAGCCCTGTACGTCTACGGCCAGATGAATAGCGGGATAATGGGGTTCCGCACATCGAAGTACCTTCTTGGCTATATTCGCCAGGAACTGATCCACCTTTTTCGGGGATCGGTTATCCAGGAACCACGGGGAGCATTCGATTTTCAGATGAGAGCCAATGGACTCCGCCCTTGAGTGGAACATTTTGCAGAAGATAATGACTCCCAGTTGATTGTTCTGGAGCCGGTACTGATAACCCGATGCCTTACCACTCTTGCCCAGTATCCAGTCATGGCCGACGAAGCGAAAGGTTTTCTCTCCAAAACTCAGTGAGTCCTCGATGTCCGTCAGGAAATCCAGATTCATCGCTCCCTTAAACAATTGTCGTAAGGTATCCACATAGGTTCCGACAATCTGGAAGTTCTCAAGGTAGAGATCCTGAACTTTCCCGAATTTGGGATGAACAAACAGAAGTCCCTTATCCTGTTGATTTGTGGTCTTACCATCCTCTGATGGTTCATAACGATCCAAATGTTTCATATCAAAAATCCTTTTTATAACTTTTCGTTTTTCACTACCCTTTTTTAATGACGTGCTACAGGAACGTCCGCCTGTGCGGGCTGCGCTGCGCGTGTCAGCCTCGCACAGTGCATGGCTCAGAGTTCGTCATAGGGCTCGATCTCCCGTCGGTTGCTGCGGCGACTGTTCCGGTCGTGTCGTTTATCCGAGAGTGTTTCGTCAAAGTAGCCATTGCGGACAATGGCCTTGCACAGGTAGTCCGGCACATCCATGCGAGTGACCCGCTGGGAGTAACAGATGCAGACTTCCTGTGCGGTTCCCTCCCGCCAGAGCACACAGTTCTGTGGTTTGGGAAAAGAACGAGGTTTGGTCAGGTGATCGTAGACCGGTGCCGTATGAGCCATGCCGATGATCCTCGGCTTGCGCTCTTCAAGATACTGCTCACGGCTTTGAGGCTCGGCGTCAGCAACCGGCAACAGAGAACCGGAGGGTTCCGATGCCGGTGCGGCTTCGCCTTGTTGATCAGGGGTAAGCGTGATGTAACCGAGATAGAGTGCAAAGCCGACAGCACCGAGCAGTATCGGGATCAGCCAGATCACCGGCGGCAGGCTCAGCTTGTGCGTGTGCTCAAACGCCGAGAAGTAGACACCGAAGTATTTTTTGGGTTTGCCAGTGACGGACTTGCGCCCTTCTTTCTTAGCAAAGTGATCATCAGGATCAACGCACTTGTCCCAGGTGTATCGGGTGACTTTGGAGGAGCCCCAGAAGTTGAAGTAGTGGGTATGGTGTCCGCACAGCCTTCTCAGGTGTACATCCAGAAAGTTCGGATGCTGGGTGATTAAGATGACATCAAAGCTGTCATGGCGATGCTTCTCAAAGCGTGACGCATACAGAGGAACTTTGTCTTTGCCGGAGCGAACCGGAAAGAACTCCTGAGCCTCATCAATAACCAGTACCGAGTAGCCTTGCAGCTCATACCACTGGTGGGGATCAGGAAAGTGTATCCAGTGCAGGTTCAGATGCTCAAAGTCCTTGAAAGTGAGTTCCACACCTTCAGGAGCGTTCTTCTCGACCTCTGAGACCTTCTGCACCTGTGAAGCGGGATAACAGACTTTGACCCACTTCAGCCATTGCCTCAGTGGGTCGTGTTGCTGAAAAGCCTGTTCCAGAAACGGCGCATCCTTCAGTTCCAAAAATCGCTTCTGTTCATGGATCGGTTGAATCATGGGAGCGATGACGGACTTCTGATTCTTGGTCAGCGACGGTAGATAGATGTCGTAGAAAAACGCCTGAAAGGTCTGGCACTGCTGATAGTCCAGCAGGTTCAGTTTGATGTTGTTGTAGAACTTGGGTCTGCCAGCGTATTTCTTATCGGTGCAGACGGTTTTGAAGCAGTTCAGGCTTTTGCTGGCACCTGGTCTGCCGGTAATGAAGTGAAGCATCGCACTTGTCCTTTTTCTCCTGTGGTCATCCTTGCGGATTATTAATGGCTGCTGATTTTGGGTTCCGCAGAAAACCGAGTTCTTTTCACGAAAAGAACACCGTTTCCAGCGGCTCAACAGACAGCGTTAACAACCCGTGGTTCAGGACGTGCCACCAAAGCCTTTCCAGAAGGAAACGCTTTGTTTTGGCCGTCCGTTGAAATAGGAGATGCCCTTGATCACCATGATGACGGTGATAAACGACAGTGCGATATTGACCGCTTTGGGGATGCCAAGAAGAGAAAGCATCTGGAACATGGCCACTGGCATACCATCAAAGTTGGCCTGAATCTGCTCGCCCAGATAATCCACCATGATGTCCAAGCCAAAATAGGTGACCACGCCTACCCCAAGTCCCCGCAACAGTAGCCATGCGATGGGGACAATGGTGGAAACAATGAAAGTCAGTATGTAGCCCATAATCTGCTCCTATCCGTTGCCGAGAGACTTGGCCAATATCACCGCCATCGAGAACCAGGTGGCGAAAAGAATGAACCATGAGATATAGGAAGCCAGATCACACAACGGAGTCAGGACAAATTCATATTCAGCACCGAGAACGGTAAAGCCGATGGGATCAGGGCATTGGTTGTCGGAGGTGACGTATTCTTCGGTATCCAGAAAGTCTTCAACGTGAATTTCCAGCGTATCCCCTCGCAATGATCCCAAAGGGGACATATTTGGGTTGTTGCTGATGATGGAGTTGATTTCACCATCGTTGTATTCCGAGAGGCATAGCTGCTTCTTCTCCATTCGAGCAATGGCGCACTGAATCGCATCACCGGAACAAGTCACTTCTTTATCGCATTCAAAGCCGGAGAATGCTGATTTGGGGTTGTCGTTTTCTGCCTGTATTTCGGCCTGCTGACGAATACCGGTTTCTTTGACAATTCCCTGAACAGTTTGAGCTTCTGGTGTGTTATCCGTGAGATCCTGCTGATCGAGAATATCATCCGTTGAATTGCCATTGGCATTACCACCATTGGCAGGATGATCAACAGAGTTGGGATCAACAATATCGCCTTCAGGGTAGGTACAAAGGTATTCGCCATTGACGTATTGGCAGTTGCTGTAGGCATTCTTTTCGAAGCAGACCACTTCACCATTAAAGGTTCCGCAGTTGAATTGGTCTTCCCGTGTTTCATTATCAATGCAGACAGGAACCCCATTGATCAATTTGCAGGTCTCGTCAGCACTGATGCACACCTGAGTACTGCCATCTGAACGACAAGGCAGTTCATCTTCATTGATTTCGGTGTATTCGCTAACACCCGCTAATTGAGCCGTTTCTTCATTGCCGGTACAGGCCCCACCAGTCGGAATGTATTCATAAGCGATGGGAGCCAGCGCATTATCATAGTCACGAAATCCGCCTAATGAGGTATAACTGCACTGGTTAAAACAGGCGGTTTGAACATTGGTGGAACTGGTGATAGGTTTGGCTGATAGACAGGAAGAGGTGCAAGCACCTATTTCGTCATAAACCTCACACTCAGGCGGTGTACTGAAATTGTAGAGGGCAGTAAAGCTTGAAGACTGGTCATCAGGAGGACAGTAGTTGTATAGACTGCTGTTCGGATATTCGTTTAAACCGTTATGAACATGAGATAACAAGCGAACGGAATAGGTTGAGCCAGAGGTGTGGGAATAGGTTTGACCAATGGGCGACGTACAGTCAGCGCCCCCTGGCTGATAAGATAAGGCATTCAGGCTGAAAACAGAGAATAGAATAACTGACAATAGTCGTTTCATGGCCGCATGACCCAGACAGCCACAAGGACAACCAGCACATAGAACCATCCATAGTCTGGAACCCACATCGCCTGATCATCCTTATAGGATTGTTAATAAAAGACGGGAGAACGAGCCTCCCGCCAACCCATGCAAACAGGTCTCAGCCGAAAATCGCGCCTTTGACCC
>OODV01000035.1 GCA_900299555.1 uncultured Endozoicomonas sp. | reverse complement strand
TGCCTGGCGATGACCTACTCTCACATGGGGATGCCCCACACTACCATCGGCGATCGGTCATTTCACTGCTGAGTTCGGGATGGGATCAGGTGGTTCTAACCTTCTATGGTCGCCAGGCTTAACTGGTTGAACTCAAAGCCTATCGGCTCTCAGCTCCGGAATCCTGTCTTAAGCTGTTTCTTGCTTCACACTCTTGCGTATGGCTGTGTATCTCTACACGCTAAATCGCTTTGGCGTTATATGGTCAAGCCGCACGAGTCATTAGTATTGGTTAGCTCAATGCCTCACAGCACTTACACACCCAACCTATCAACGTCATAGTCTTTAACGGCTCTTCAGGGGTATCTAGTACCCAGGGAAGTCTCATCTTGAAGGGGGCTTCCCGCTTAGATGCTTTCAGCGGTTATCCCGTCCGAACATAGCTACCGGGCAATGCGTCTGGCGACACAACCCGAACACCAGTGGTCCGTCCACTCCGGTCCTCTCGTACTAGGAGCAGCTCTTCTCAAACTTCCAACGTCCACGGCAGATAGGGACCGAACTGTCTCACGACGTTCTAAACCCAGCTCGCGTACCACTTTAAATGGCGAACAGCCATACCCTTGGGACCGGCTTCAGCCCCAGGATGTGATGAGCCGACATCGAGGTGCCAAACACCGCCGTCGATGTGAACTCTTGGGCGGTATCAGCCTGTTATCCCCGGAGTACCTTTTATCCGTTGAGCGATGGCCCTTCCATTCAGAACCACCGGATCACTATGACCTACTTTCGTACCTGCTCGAGATGTACCTCTCGCAGTCAAGCTGGCTTGTGCCATTACACTAACCGTACGATGTCCGACCGTACTTAGCCAACCTTCGTGCTCCTCCGTTACTCTTTGGGAGGAGACCGCCCCAGTCAAACTACCCACCACACAATGTCCCCGATCCCGTTTCAGGACCTGGGTTAGAACCTCAATATTGCCAGGGTGGTATTTCAAGGATGGCTCCACGCAAACTGGCGTTCACGCTTCAAAGCCTCCCACCTATCCTACACAAGCAACATCAAGATCCACTGTGAAGCTGTAGTAAAGGTTCACGGGGTCTTTCCGTCTAGCCGCGGATACGCTGCATCTTAACAGCGATTTCAATTTCACTGAGTCTCGGGTGGAGACAGCGTGGCCATCGTTACGCCATTCGTGCAGGTCGGAACTTACCCGACAAGGAATTTCGCTACCTTAGGACCGTTATAGTTACGGCCGCCGTTTACCGGGGCTTCGATCAAGAGCTTCTCCGAAGATAACCCCATCAATTAACCTTCCGGCACCGGGCAGGCGTCACACCGTATACGTCCACTTTCGTGTTTGCACAGTGCTGTGTTTTTAATAAACAGTCGCAGCCACCTGGTATCTTCGACCAGCCTCAGCTTACGGAGCAAGTCCGATCACCAAAGCCGGCGCACCTTCTCCCGAAGTTACGGTGCCATTTTGCCTAGTTCCTTCACCCGAGTTCTCTCAAGCGCCTTGGTATTCTCTACCTGACCACCTGTGTCGGTTTGGGGTACGGTCCCTTCTGACCTGAAGCTTAGAAGTTTTTCCTGGAAGCATGGCATCAATCACTTCAGTTCCTTAGAACCTCGTCATCAATTCTCGGCCTTGAGGATCCGGATTTGCCTGGATCCCCAGCCTACGATCTTAAACGCAGACAACCAACGCTGCGCTGACCTAGCCTTCTCCGTCACTCCATCGCAGTCAAAAGGGGTACAGGAATATTGACCTGTTTCCCATCGATTACGTCTTTCGACCTCACCTTAGGGGCCGACTCACCCTGCGCCGATTAACGTTGCGCAGGAACCCTTGGTCTTCCGGCGGGGGAGCTTCTCACTCCCCTTGTCGTTACTCATGTCAGCATTCGCACTTCTGATACCTCCAGCATACCTCCCGATACACCTTCAACGGCTTACAGAACGCTCCTCTACCGCACGTAATAAATTACGTACCCGTAGCTTCGGTGAACAGTTTGAGCCCCGTTAAATCTTCCGCGCGAGCCGACTCGACCAGTGAGCTATTACGCTTTCTTTAAAGGGTGGCTGCTTCTAAGCCAACCTCCTGGCTGTCTGGGCCTTCTCACATCGTTTCCCACTTAACTGTTACTTTGGGACCTTAGCTGACGGTCTGGGTTGTTTCCCTTTCCACGACGGACGTTAGCACCCGCCGTGTGTCTCCCGTGATTGCACTCATTGGTATTCGGAGTTTGCATGGGGTTGGTAAGTCGGGATGACCCCCTAGCCCAAACAGTGCTCTACCCCCAATGGTGATACACGAGGCGCTACCTAAATAGCTTTCGAGGAGAACCAGCTATCTCCGGGCTTGATTAGCCTTTCACTCCTATCCACAGGTCATCCGCTAGCTTTTCAACGATAGTCGGTTCGGTCCTCCAATTGATGTTACTCAATCTTCAACCTGCCCATGGATAGATCGCCCGGTTTCGGGTCTAATCCCAGCAACTAAACGCCCTATTAAGACTCGGTTTCCCTACGGCTCCCCTATACGGTTAACCTTGCTACTGAAATTAAGTCGCTGACCCATTATACAAAAGGTACGCAGTCACAGAACAAGTCTGCTCCCACTGCTTGTACGTACACGGATTCAGGTTCTATTTCACTCCCCTCAACGGGGTTCTTTTCGCCTTTCCCTCACGGTACTGGTTCACTATCGGTCAGTCAGGAGTATTTAGCCTTGGAGGATGGTCCCCCCATGTTCAGACAGGATTTCACGTGTCCCGTCCTACTCGATTTCACAATAAATGAGCTTTCGTGTACGGGGCTATCACCCACTATGGCCACACTTTCCAGAGTGTTCCACTAACTCATAAATTGCTTAAGGGCTGGTCCCCGTTCGCTCGCCGCTACTGGGGGAATCTCAATTGATTTCTTTTCCTCCGGGTACTTAGATGTTTCAGTTCCCCGGGTTCGCCTTCCAAACCCTATGTATTCAGGTAAGGAATACCAACTTATGTTGGTGGGTTTCCCCATTCGGAAATCGCTGGATCAAAGCTTGTTTATCAGCTCCCCAACGCTTATCGCAGATTACCACGTCCTTCATCGCCTCTGACTGCCAAGGCATCCACCGTGTACGCTTAGTCACTTGACCATATAACCCAAAGCAATCTAATAAATTAGATGACCAGGGTTGTTATGAATCGCATAACTACCTTAACGATCAAATGAATTCATATTGATATGAATCCATCGCCATACACATTAGCAATGATCTTTCGATCATATACTTGAGAGTGTCTCAGCAAGAATCTTCATTAAACGACCAATCAATAATAA
>OODV01000538.1 GCA_900299555.1 uncultured Endozoicomonas sp. | reverse complement strand
GCCGCTAAATTTCCGGGCTTAAACCATATACCAGCCATCAGTCAGCATCCCCCCGAATTTGAAGCGTGAAATCGTCGTTGGTTTCGGTGCCTTGTCCTGAAAGCACTGTCCGACAAATCCAAACCGGCGCAAGACATCCATCGGTATTGAACCGGATAGCGTTACCTACTGCCCAACCGCTTCCCCACCCATCAGCTTTCAGGGTGAAATAGGGAACACCGCTTTCCGGGTTAACCGGAGCCGTATCGGCTGCTGTGGTGCCTGTGGTAATGATACCGAGCTTTTCTTCGACCACCTGAAAGGCTGAACCACTGGTAAAGATGATCGCCCACTTGCCATAGATAGCCCCCTTGTTCGTCACCAGAACCGGGAAATTGACCGTGTTGTACTGTGCCGTGGTCTGATCCCCAATCCGGTTATCAGTCCAGTTAGGAATCCCGTTATCCCATACTTTCTGGCTGAAAAAGTTTTTTACTCTCGCCTGAAGATCACCATAAACCACGGCACTACTCACAGTGGTTTCGGTTGCGGGTAAATTCCAAGGCACAGGAGCGATAATAGACAGATCGCCGTTGATCTGAACGTCACTTAAAACGCTCATGTGCTCGACCCGATCCTTAATGGTGAATGGAGCAGTCAGAGAGTTACTGGCACCATCAATCAGGCTCAACGGATTAGCAAAGGTAACAGTTCCAGCCACTCTATCGACAGTGTATTGATCCGCTTTCAGTAGTGTTCCTGCGCTATCTTTCACCACAATTTCTGCCTGATGGTCACGAGCCAGGTTAATCACCTGACCGGCTGTTGGTGTACCAGCATCGGTGCTTGCCGTGTGGCTGATTACCACAATATCCCCGGCTCGATAGATAGGGACCCGTCCATCAGGGGGGAGGCGAACCGGATCGAGGCCGATCAATTCAGCATCGAGGGGCAGGCTGGTTTCTACCACGCAGTTATAACGAACACTTTGTGGGATAACGAAGATTGGGTTGGTTCCGTCCGTAAATTTAAGCTCACACCAGCCCGTGGTTACGTCGATTTTTCCCACCACTTCTGCGGTATTGAACTCACCATTAAAATCCGCTGTGGCCGTGATAATGCCCCCGTTATCCACCCGCACCGCCGTTAGCTGCAAGCTGCCCTGACGGATAGGAGCACCGGGAGTACGGAAGGCGACTGCATCGATCTTAAAGCCAACCCCGATAGTGGCCGCTGCCTGAATGCTGACGGTATTGACCGTTCCTTCTGGGTAGCTGGCCAGCGTTGCCAC
>OODV01000390.1 GCA_900299555.1 uncultured Endozoicomonas sp. | reverse complement strand
ACAAATATCCCGAAGGATAATGATCAGGTAATTACGAATCACCTGATCCGGGCAGTCCTTGGCATACGGGCGTATGCGGGAAAGGTAGGCGTCCAGTTCCATCTATCCCTCCACCTTGCCCTGAAGTCTCTGCCGGAACAGTTGATCCACGTTCCACTTCAGCCCCAGATCATTGGCAAACAGGGCCAGATGACTCTGCGCCTGCTGCATATTGGCTTCCGTCTCCTGATCCATGCTGTACGCCCTGAACAGCATGTAATTGATCACCGGGTTTAGCCACAACTCATCGAGTCCCAATGGCTGGGTATCCGTATCAAAATCGGTAATGACAACGCGTTCGGGTGCCTGGCTAACCAGCAGGTTGAGCGGGTGATCCGCTGGGGGCACAGGGTACACATAAAACACGGACGGGCTTTTCTGGTCGTAGACATACTGCTCCACATTCTCACCCGTTGCTGTCGTCCAGTTGGGCAGCAAACTGTCCAGCGAGCTGCGGGTAGTGGCAATGACAGTTCTGCCTGTGGACGGGTTGTCCACAATATCCAGCAACTGGTAAGTGCCCGGGGGCAACGACTGCACCGCTTGCGCCTGACAGTTAAACGTCACCAGCGTCGAGTTCACATCAGGCCGGTTCTGCACCACCGCCAGCAACGCCTCGTTGTAACCGTCCAGCAGATCGCTGTTGGTCCAGCGAGGGACAGTGGTATTGTCCTGAAGCAGGTTGCGAACCCGCTGGATGATCGTGGTGACTTTCATTCAGCCGCCTGACACCGTTTTCCCTGCTGGTCACAGAATTCCAGATCCACACCGATCCGCTTCTTCAGCTTCGCGTTGTAGATAAAGACGCTGTTGGTGTTCTTGTTCAGCACAAACCGCAGTGGCTTTCGGGTTCTCTGAGGCGATGGAGCGGGCTGATCCGGTGCTACCTGCTCATCGGGCTCTTCCGGTTTCTCCAGCGCTTCGCCACCGTTCATCAACAGACGCACTTCGCCTTTTAACTCATCCAGCTTCTTGCGCTTGTCCAGCTCTACGTTAAACATCTGCCGGGCAAAGGATTCCAGTTCGTCCTTGCTGCGGCAGGTTTCCAGGGTAAAGGCCATTTTTTCAGCTCCTCTGAAAAACGCTTCCCGCGACCCGCCGCCCGCTTCCCGAAAAAGACTAAACTCGTCGTGCTTTTACGGGCAGCGGGAGGCGGGCAGCGAAAAAGTTAAGAACGCTTGGCAGCCAGCAGCACACCGGCGTCAGGCTTCAGCACCTTGTAGCCATATACCTGCAGGCCACGGTGTCCCATGCCGAAGTGCTTCTCCAGCGTCAGCGATTCATGCTTGATAAACTGCGAAGCAAACCCGGCAAAGTCTTTCACGCCCGCCATGCACTGAGTGACACCGGCTGCGTTGGCCAGGTTGTTGCTGCAATACAGCGTGAACCGATCGATGATCCCCAGTCGTCCGTTACGCATGATGGAAGTACCATCACCGGCCAACGAGGCATCCTTCAGCTCGGACTTCTTGATCATCCCGCACACCCAGGGTGGCAGTACCAGCCAGCGGTCGGACTCGGGAATGTTCTTTTCGTCCAGCAGCGTGCCCATATCGACGATGTAATCCAGCACATTGGTCTTATCCACCACCACACCGGTACCACCGCCGTCGATTTTGTTGTCCGGATGCACATCGGTGTAGATATTTCCCAGTACATCGCCGTCTACCGCGATCTTCATGTTCTCCGCCGCATCGGCTGAGGACTCGTTGATCAGCTCGATATTGGCCTGGGCACTCTGGATGTAGTCATCCACAAAGGCGTAGTACTTGGTTTTGTCGATGGGCAGTTCCACCTTGGGCGGTTCCAGATCCTGGTACTCAACCCCCACGGCACGGTCATAATCCGCCACCGCAATATCAGGCCGGGTACGGATCACCACCTTGGAGCCTTCCGACTGGATCTCGCCTTCCCATTTGGTGTTACAGATGGCCGCCAACACGGTTCGTTTATAGAACTTCGCGTTGAGTTTCTTGGAGTAAATAACGGACAGGGCATTCGCCATAGCGCCCGTTGGAAACGTCGATGTTGCCATGATTCAAATCCTTTGAATCTCTTGTGAGAAACGGTTAGAGCCGACCTCCCTGCTTGATCCACTGAGCCAGAATCTCATCGAGTTTGTCTTCGTTATCATCAAACTCTTTCTGCGGCATCGCCGCGATCTGTTCCAGTGTCATGGCCGGTTGGCGACCCTGAGTGGTGGGTGTTGAACGGGACCGCACGGGCGGCTCGCTCAGTTGTTTTGCCTGCTGCATTTTTTGCGCTGGATTCGGTGCCGCCTTGGGCGCGGGTGCGTTAAGACCGGCGGCCTCTTTATAGAGGGTCATCACCTGGGCGGCTCCCAGGGGACTGACGCGGCTTAACTCCTGCACGTCGATCCCTTGTCTGGCGAACCAGCCCTTAAAGTCTTCACTGGCGGAAATCGCCTCCACATCGGGATGCAGGCTGCGTACCTTTGTCCAGAATGCCTGTTTGGCCTGCTCGGCCTCCTGCTCCTGCCGGGCCTGCTCAATGGCGGCCAGTCGCTGCTCCAGCTTGCGATTGAGCTGTGCCGACTCATCCAGCTTGTTGAACACCGGGTCCAGCTCCTGGTAGTCCTTGCGGAGTTCCTGAAACTGATCAGCCGGGGGCTCATTAACGGCAGTCGTCGCACTCTGTTGGCTGAGTAAATCCACCTGAGCCTGCAGAGTGGCCATCTGTTGCTGAAGCTGTTGATTACTGCGATCCAGATCAGCGGCTTTCTGCGTGGCCTGAGTCATTAGGGCATGGGCATTCTTGCGGGACTCTTCCGCCTTGGTGTACTTGTCCTGCCAGCCTTCATCGGGGGCGGGGGCAGGCGGTGCTGATTCATCATCAGCAGCATCCGGCTCCGGTTCAGGTGGCGGGGGTAACTCATCGGCGGGTGGGATCTGATCGGTTTGCTTATCCTGCTCGTCGTACTGCTTTTCAACAGCGCCAGGGGCTTCCGGTTTCATTCCCATTAAGGCGGCCAGTTCAGCATCGGTATCCTGATCTAGCTGGTCGGCATCAATTGCCATTCTTCACTCTCCCTGTGGGGCGCTTTGGCTTATCCACATTGGTTTAGCCTTGAGATTGTGGGGCTCTGAGCTTATCCACTTTCTTTCAGGCATTTTCGCTACCCGCTGCCCGCTGTCTGCGCCCCGTAAAAGACGATATTGGTTTGGCTTTTACGGGGAGCGGGAGGCGGGAAGCGGGCAGCGACGAAAGTCATTGTCGTAGGTAGGTGCGTGATCGCTGTGATAACTGCATCAGGTCACTGAGCTCCTGAACCTTACCCTGCAGGATGCGCAAGTCGGTTGAATCCTGAGCCTGGGCCATTTTCTCCAGCAGCTCGGTTCGGCGACGCTGCAGGTGCTCGACCAGTGTCTGGTAGTCCACGCTGGCCGCCAGCCGCAGGATCGCTTCCGCCTCCTGGCTGGTCAGGTGTAAGGGGTTGGGCATACTGTTCTTCCTCTGGCCTCAAGGCTTTATCCGGGTCAACATCCAGTGCTTTCAGATATTCGTTGAGCAGGTAGCGATGATTGGTCATTGGCCCCAGTACCGGATTCATGGTCACATTCAGGGCATTCATCATCCGTTCGCTCTGAATCTCCTTCGCCACCAGTGCCGAGCTGCCCATCGGCATCACGTCCAGATCGCCCCGCTTATCGTCCATCTCCGCCCATCGCATGGCAAAATTGAACAGACTGTCGATCAAGGGGACGGTGCAATAGTCGTCGATGTTCTTCACCACACTTTTCAGTGCCACATTGGCTGCGGTCATCAGCATGGACATACCGCTGGCGGTTTTATTCAGGCTCTGGGTTTGCTCACCGTGGGTGTAGCTGGGCAGGCTGGTTTCTTCATCAGCGAACCGGCGGAACATTTCAAAGATGCCGGACAAGTCGCTCTGATTGCTGTTAACGTTGATGGCGTCGATCATCGGCCCTTCACCGGCAGTGCCGTCGTAGAACCAGAGGCGGTAAGGGTAGATTTTCTTGGCGTCTTCCAGGCTCATGCCTTCCGGCAACTTGCTGACATCCATCTGAAACATAGGGCCAGCGGTCAGAGCAGCGTTATCCAGCAGGGCTCTGCCCGTTGAATTCATTACGTCCTGAGAGTCGTTCATCATGTACGGGATACCGATGCCCCAGAAGCGGTGCAATACGGTTTCATAAGGGATGAATTTATAGGGAATGGCTTTCGGCTTCAGGGGATTGAGCCTGGCCATGATCATCCGGCCATCGCATATCCAGATATTGCCCTGGTACTCGTCGTGTTCGTCAATGTCCTTCACGCCGTAGCGCATTAACTGCTCACCATCCACCGATCCCCAGTACTCCAGCACGTCATAGCGCTTGGGTTTTGCGTGATGCTCATCACTGTCATTGATGTTGTTCAGTTCCTTCTCGTAATCGAGGGGAACATGATTGCCCTGAGGCGATACGCTCAGAATCTCCATGATGGTCTCGCGCTCGAAACCGGGGCTTTCGGACAATTCCCGCAGCTCATGCCGGGTCAATACATGGCGGCGGAACAGATCATTGGGCTTGCCGCAGTCGTGGGAATAGGGGTCGGGGAACAGTTCGAAAATGCTCGCCATCTCCACGTCCGGCTCGATGCTCTGCTGTTCATTCAGCTGCCATTCATCCCCTTCCGCTTCCCACTTCTCATGCTTGCGGATATTGAGCGTGGCCACCTTGATGCAGCCGGTGCCCAGAGTCACCTGCTCACGGGTCATCTTTTTCAGTTCGGTCAGGGCATCCGCATTGATCAGGTAGTCTTTGATCGTCCGCTTCATTTTCATGGCGGCTTTTTCAGCCCGTTCCAGGGCTTCCGCCATCAGCTGCCGTTCCATCTCATCGTTGCGTTCCTGAATGAGCTGGTTGCGGGTCTGGGGATCAAGTCGATAGGGCAGCAGTTCTTCGATGGCCATCATGCGGATACGTTGCTTGATGGAGGCCGGTATCTCGGCCATCGGGCTGGGGACAATATCCCAGAAACCGTCGATGTTCTGAAACAGCAGGTCGATCAAGCGGGAATAAGCGGCATTGGTCTTGGTGGTGGTGATCTTGATAAACACCCGGCTCAAGGCCTGCTGTTCCTCCATCACCTTTTCCTGCTCGGGGCCGTATTCCCCTTTCACCGCCCGCAGGGCATCCAGCCACTCTTCTTCCACGTCACGACGGGCTTCCCGATACCCCTGCCAGCGGCTGAAGAGATCCGCAGCAAAGGCATCGCGCACCGCCTGTTCACGACGCTCGTTGTTCAGTGCGTCATCCAGCTCCGCCTGAGTCACCTCGTCCGGGGTGGCGATCCTGACCAGTCCGTTGTCCATGCGCTAGCAAATTCCTGCAGCAAGCAAAAGATTGCCACGGAGGCACTGAGACACAGAGGAAAAGCATTTGTCTTTTCTTCGTGTCTCCGTGTCTCCGTGGCGATAAGAGATTTCATGATGTGACGAATCAGTACGCGGATTTACCCGGAGCCCGATACTGCAGCTCATTGATATTGATCTTCCGTCGTGGGAGTTTGAGCACCATCTGTTGCGCGATGGCGTAGCTGATGACCCGGTCATCAAAGCAACCTTCCTGGGCGTTGGTCGCCCCGTTGTCTTCGATAACGTAGGTCTGGCACTCGGTAATGGTGTCTTTGTTGCAGATGCCGCTGTCCCCGTCCCGCAGCAAGGCGGCCAGGTGGTCGATCATCAGGGGCTTTGACTTCGTGGTGGATAACCAGCCCAGTCGTTTGGTGCGCTTCTGGGTGCGCTGATCCACCGTGGTTTCCATGTACTGGTTGGGGTACTTCAGGTCTTTCAGCTTGGTGATGGTGGTCAGCCCGTGGTTGTTACGCTCCACGCCGACCAGAGCCTTGTTGTAATACCGGCCCAGCTTATCGAGCATCTTGCCCAGATCGTCCGGGGCAACGTGGCCGCGCCAGTGGGCTACCTGATAGCCTTCACGGTCACACACATCAATGGACGAATAATCACCGTGCTTGTGCTTGTCATTAACTGGTGCCAGTCCTTCCGCCACATCGCAGCCAATCACATATTGTGTACCGGTCCGGGGAAAGTCCCACACTTGCAGTAGGCCAGCCTTGTTGCGGTTGATGCCGTTGGTGGTTAGCTCGATGGACTGCTTCGGTGAGTAGCATTCGATCCTGGCCGCTTCGGTGTGCTTGGGATCAAACACCGGCCTGCCGGAGAACAGGAACGCTTCCTGAATATTACAGGGATATTCCTGTTTGAATTTGTCTTCGGATTTCAGCTCATAGATTTTCTGGCGACGCCACTGGAGTTGCTCATCTTCCAGATCATAAGCCTGCTTCAGGTACTGTTCTTCGGCATCTGTCGTGAAGTCGGTGGGGACTTCGGTGCGGTACTCGTCCTGCCAGAACCAAGGTATAAACACCAGTTCAAAATCACCGCGCCCAGCATCAGCGTCCATAACATAATCATAAAACACACCACCAACGCCGTTAGCAGTGCTCTCCAGAATGACTTCAGTATTGTTTTCATTAGGTACTGCCTGTAATACGCCCGCCAGGTGCTCATCGGCATTGGGCCAGAACGCCACTTCTGATCCATGGAACAGTTGAGCCGTTGAGGAACGTCCTGCACCCCGGTTGCCAGCGGTGCCGACTCGATAGCCTGAGTCATGGGTGAACTCCAGCATTTTGGAGCTTTTATTTTTCAGTTCCCTCTGGGTAAACGGTGGCTGATTGTCGTGATACCGCTGCACCATATCAAACAGATTGGCAGTGGCATCCGCTTCATGGGTCAGGATATAAGCCCGCAACCCCTGGCGATTGCTCACCAGCCAGTAAAAGCGACCTTCAGTATAGGTGGAGCAGCCCTGTTGTCTGCCTTTGAGCACCACGATTCTTACCTTACCGGTGCGCTTTCTCTGGTCTTCGATGCGACTGTCCAGGTAGAGCTGAGCCTTGTTCAGCTGGAAGGGGATCACCTTGGCATTCTTGGTTCGGATCTTCAGGCACTTGCTGGCGTAGAACGTAAACTCGGTGAGCAGCCGTTCCCGGGCTAGCTTTTTACCGAGAGCTACCCGTCCTTTTCTTCCAGCCATTCGTCCAGCGTCGGTATCTTTTCCGCTACCACGGTCTGCTCGTGACGATCCCGCCAGTGGTAACGGCTTTTCATGTACATAATCAGCATGGCCGGGGAGACATCCTTGTTCATACCCAACGCGCCCTGCATATACTTCTCTTCCCAGAACACCTCAGCCAGCACATCCGCTTGGGTCACAGCATCAGCAAATTCCTCATGCTTATCGATGTACGACAGAAACGTGTTGTAACTGATCCCCATCTCTGTAGCAGTCGCTTTCCGGCTTAAGCCTGTGCTCATCAGCTCCTTCACCTGATCGCACATTTCCAGCTTGTATTTACTATGGTTGGCCATGGTCAAAAAAACTGCTTGATGGCAAAGGCGATGATGCCTGCCGTGGTGGTGGCCGCGATCCACTGAATCACGCTGCTGATGGTGGAGTTCTTAAGCACGGCTTTCTCAACGGAATCCAACCGTTCCTCACTGCGCTTTTCCCGCAGCGCCAGGTTCACCATGCGCTCATCGTGTTTGGCCAGGGTCTGCAGGATCTGGGTGATGCCATCCAGCTTCTGCTCGATCCGGTTGAACCGTTCTTCGTCTGCCACGGCTATCTCCTTGCCACGCCTTTCAGTTTTTCCAACGTCCGGGCACCACCCAGCCCCAGCAGGCAGAGCAGCAAAGTAATCACCGTACTGGTGTCGGCTGTGGGTAACTGTTGAACCACTTCGGCTTTATCCACAAGCATCAAACCGATGATCACCACATCGCGAACAATCCAGGTCCAGGCCAGAATCAATACACAGAGCCAACCCAGTGCAGGTCGCCAGCCAGAGACAAAGACCGAGGGATGTTTGGCCTCTTCGATAGTGGCCATCGCCTGCAGGATATGGGGTTGTTGCAACTGATGATTCAACGACAATTCGGCTTTGGCTCGCTCTTCATCAGACGTAAACAAACTATCCAGACCGCCCATCAAGGCTTTGGCAATCCCTGCCATCGGGTTCAGGTTAATCATCGTCCACCAGCTCGAAGTGTGGGTAATCCTTAAACCGGTGATCCCGTATTTCACCATCCCGATCCCAGTCACCACCCCAGCGCAGTTTGATGCCCATTCCCT
>OODV01000597.1 GCA_900299555.1 uncultured Endozoicomonas sp. | reverse complement strand
GGGAAAGAGATCTGGAAGGAAAAGTTCATAGCCTGAATTTGACCTGACAGACACCCTCTTGAAAATCGGTAACTGTCAGGTCAGGTCTGAACTTCTACACATCAGCACATAGAATATACCCGTCCAAAGATCTAACCATTGCCAGTTATTGTATAAGGGACCAATCGTATTTGATCCCTTGCTAATATCAAATAGTTATAATTTATATGCTAACTGTCTTTATGATTGCATTGATTGAGTGTTTTGAGACTCAACCCATGTTCTCCAATTATCAGAACTAAGAATTGCAACTGTTGTCTGATGGTTTGGATCAACCATTTTTGCTCCAGCGTCAATGACTATTGTCCTTCCTTTAAGGTTTATGGTTACAGCCTTATGCATTAGGCCTCTTACATTGCTCTCTATAAACCCATTTACATTAATACCCTTGTCAATTAGCTCTTTTAGTAACGCTATTCTTGCTTCAGACCCAATAGATGAAAGATTGTAAGCGTGCTTCTGAGCAATATTGATAATATTTCCCAGTATTTTATTTACACTACCCTGATACTGTTGAGAGTATCCTGAGGCAATGGCTGTTTTTTGCTGGGCGTAATCGGCATTTTCTGAGATTACTTCTGTTCCTGACTGAGAAATGTCCTCGACCTGCTGAATCTGCTCTCTGGTCTCTTCATCTCCAATAATATCAGAGACAGTGTCGCTGGATAATTTAACCGCCCTTTCCCATACTTCCTCATATTTTTGAAGGACTTTAGCATATACGGAGAGAAATCCTGAACCGCCTACTTTATTAAGGTTTCCAAGTTGCTCTATTGGTTGGTTGATAAGTTCCTTATTAGCCTCTCTGATTCTAGAGCTTAACTGATTTTTGATTGCCATTAATTCTGCATTAAATGTAGTATCAATAATAGGTTTAGGTGCTAAATCCCATCTCTCTCTGAGATTTTTTAGATTTTCAGAAAGCTCTATAAATACGTTGGCCTGATGAGAATTAAAAATATAAGCCAAAGGCCCGGTTACTCCTTTTGCTTTACCTTCTACTGCTTTTGTTAAAAATGATGCAGGAAGCTGATTATCACGAACTGCTTTAACAACGGCCTGATTAGCCTCTTGTTTGGATTTTTCATTGGCGTATTTAATTAATAGGTAAAGCTTGTTTCCTGAAGATTTAAGGTTGTCTATTAAATTATCACCCACAGGAACCATCTTTGATAAACGCTCAGTAATTTTTTTATCTCTCAATTGAGAGAGTATATTATTTGCCTTTTCAATTAGACCATGAGCTCTTTGCCTGAAAATATCATCCGGTATAACATCAGGCAATAAAGCCGACTTAATATCAGTCAATATTAGTCTGGCTGAATCAGATTTTAGCTCGGTGAAAACTTTATTTATGGCTTCTGCCTTTAAATTTATTGAAAAATCCTTAATGAATTCGGGTGATAGATTGTTATTTAATTTCATATCAAAAAGCTGTTCTAAATAGGTTAGTTTTTCACTAATCCTTTGTAGTCTTTCTGCTGATTGCAGGCCTGCAGGTAATTTTAATTTTTTTAGCTTAAGGCCACTTTGCTGGCCGGATTCAATTAAATCCTTAACTTTATTTAGGGCCAAGGAGATTGAAGCGCCAGCATCATAAGATGATTTAATTCCACTATTTATATCACCGATTAATTTATCGATTTCAGGCCTGATTTTATCGGCACTATTTTTTAATAAATTTAATGCTTCAGAAGTAACTCTTCCAGCGATGGGGTTGATAACCACTTCTCCAGGATTGCTTCCAATGCCTGGGTTGGATGGCTGTGAGTCGCTATCTTTTTTTAGTTCTGACAAAGCATAAGTATCAGCTGCTTGCTCAATTTCAAGAACTTTAGCATTAATACTGATTAAAGCTTGCTGGTTAGAAACTCCGTCGGGAATCTCTAATGGTCCTACTAAAATTTTTTCTCTATTGGATTCAATGAAAGCTTGTATATCCCCTTTAATTTTTTGCAAGTCGGTTTGAATAATCGGGCTACCTGAGTCAATGGATGCTTGTAATTTTTTAATGAGATCTTTGGTAGTGATTAGATCCCTCAGAAGAACACGCTTAATAGTTTTGTATGGGAAAGACTTTCTCAAGTTTGCATTTGGGTCAACTTGTGATTTTATTTTTTTTCTTTTGTTACCCTTGTTAGAAGGGCGAGAGTTATCTAAAACCTTATTTTTCTGTCCACCTGTGTCAGGTTGAACTCCTGTGTCAGGTTGAACTTCTGTGTCAGGTTGAATTCCATCAGCAGACTGAGGTTGTTGGTTATGTTCTTCAGAAAGCTCAATTTCCATAGCCTCCTCATCTGTCAAATTATCTTCGTTGCTTTCAACTATATCTTTTGCCCGTTGTAATATTTCATCATATTTTTCTTTTATTGCAGAATAAGCATCAAAGAAACCATTGTTTTCATAAGTTCGTTTATTAATACCAATGGTTTCAACTGGGTTATTAGCAAGCTCTTTGTTAGCTTCATGGGTTGCAGCTGTCAGTGCAGCTCTGGTTGATTTTAAATCTAATTTTACTTTATCAATGAATTCTTGGTCAGTTATTGGTTTTTCTTTGATATCCCATTGCCTCTTAATTTCCAGCAAACTACTTCCAATTTCATGAAATTTATTTTCCCAGTATGAATTAAAAATAAATGATAATGGAGCAGTAGATCCTTTTGCTTTTGCCTCCACAGCTTTAGTGCGAAAAATCTCAGGAATGCGTTTGTTATTGATGGCATCTATGATTGCCTGATTAGACTTCTGTTTAGATTGTTCATTTGCAACATTTACCAGAAGCCTAAGCTTTGCTCTAATTAGCTCAGCCTTGGTTTTTAAATCAGTAGATGTTGTACTTATTTTTTCTAGTGAGCTTTTTATTTTTTTATCTCTAATTGTTGAAAATATTTGTTCTGCACGTGTTGAAAAAGCTTCAACACTAAGATTTATTTGCACCTGGTCATCAGGGTTGTAATTATTCAAAAAAGACTCAATGTCTCTTAACAACTTCCTAGATAGATTTTCTTTTAAACTATTATATACACTGCCAATCGCTTTTAGTTGGATATTTCGTGCAGCTTTCTTTACAACAGGGAGATTGGAGTAATCTCCAGAAGCAACTTTTTTAAGTTCTTCTATATCAGTTATTCGGGATATCATTAAATTTAGTTTTTCTTCAGGTGAAACTCCTCTTTTAAAAACAATGTTGTTTATAGCAACCTTTTCATTTTTTGCTTTCCTTATTAGCTTTCTAAGCAATCCTGACAGCTCTTTTACAGATTTATTAATGGCATCTGAATTTATTCTGTTTGAGGCAATATCCTCTAATGTGCTAGTGACCCTTGATTTCAAGGTCGAAATCTCAGTCTGTAGATCAAAACTTCGGTCAACTATTTGTTGACGTTTTGCAGCAGGATCAGAATCACTTTTGCCTGGACGTTGACGTTTTCGACCTTGGTTCACACTCTTATCTACACCACTTGATCCAGGAAGTGGATCTTCATCAATCCCTAGAGCAGCCTGTTCGTCAAGAAGTTTTAGTGCATCCTGCTTTGCTAATGTCATCATCTGGTTTATCCGTTCTTCTGCCAGTTCAACAGGGTCTCCGCCAAGTGCATGTTTTGCTGCTTTTAACTCACTCCTAGTCGAATAAAAAAGATCCTGGCATTTTTCAAACTCAAGTTTTGTTTCTTCGGCGCTTTTTTCTGCTTCGAGAAGTTTCTGTTGTTTTAATTGGTTATTAGGGTCTTTGGCCAACTCTGACCTGGCTTTATTGGAAGCCTCAAATGATTTACTTAATCTTTCCATAGCCGCCTTTTCTGCCGATATAGCATCAGCATGAGCTCTCAACTGTTCCTGTAGCTGTTCTTGAATTAAGTTGGATGCAGGTCTTAGGCTATCGATTTTTCCTGCCTTGGAAGTGTCTCTAAGCTGCTCAGCTCTGGTCAGAGAGTCTAAGTTCGCAAGTCCATTTTCTTTCAAAAATGCTAATTTAGCCTCTTCAGCAAGACTTTGCTCAACAAGAGTTGTTGCTATCCTGCCATCTAAAGCCTGAAGTTGAGTGAGTTTGAAAGTTTTTAATGCTTCATTGGCAAGAACCGCTTGAGTATTTAACTCTGCTTGGATTTTTGTCACCTCTGAGGTATAGGTTGTTAACTTCAATTCGCAATTTTTTATTCTGTATTTTATTTTATCAACTGCAAGTCTTGATTTTGCTGCTTCGAGTTCTATTTGGTAATAATCATCGGACCTTAGAGAGACTCTTTCAGATTCTTCAATTGGTGAACCACCTAACAGTCCTGCACGCTCTAGTTTACCGCTATCGTTAATAATGAATTTGCCATAATGAACTTTACCTGTGGTTTTATCGACTAATTCATAGATATGTCCATCCGATCCTTGTTCTAAACGCAGGGTGTATTCTCTTTCGTTACCTAAGTGTTTTATTTTTACAGAACGTTCATTACCATTTGAAATAATGTCATATTCATATGGATTTTTTATTCCTGCAACTACTTCTTCAGCCCTTGCCTGAGCCTCGATAACCCCTGCTTGGTAAAGGGCTTCTTTGAAATGAGTGTCTAGATTATCAACCATTGCCTGATGTTCTTCTGAAATAACCCTTGGCCCTATCTCACCTTCTGCAGCGCCAATTGCAGTCATTCCAATAACTACTCCTGTTCTTAAATAGTCACAGATACCCGCTCTGCCTTGCTCAATGGCCGCTTCAAGTTCCATAAATGATTCTATAGCTGCAACACCCGGTACGAGCTGACTAGCCTGGCGCCAGATATTCTTTCCTAACTCCCATCCTTCAATTTCTTCAACAGTCATGGAGGATCTGTATGCACCGGCTTTGACATCATCCATATTTTTAAACCAGAGTGCTCCAGCAGCAATCCCGCCAGCAAACCCCTCTCGAAACCCCATTGAGAAGGATTCCCAAGGAGTTAAGTCCTGTGTCACTTTTGCTCTGAAAGCATCCAGATAATCTTTTCTCATCTGTAATTTGACATCTTCTGCAAGATTTTTTGCATTCACCAGGTTTGCAATGTGTTGCCCGAGGTCTTCAATAGCATCTTCAAGCATTAAGATTGGGCTCAGCATTTCCATCAGGCCACATTTATCGAGTAATTCAACATGCTTATGGGTATCAGTTTTTTTAGTGTGGGGAACATGCCTGTGCAACATGTCGATGGTATGGTCAGGAAACTCCTGCGGTTTAAAGATGGATAACAGGTGTTCTTTTGTAATCCCCCCTGCTCCAACCGCAGCCTTGGCTACTATTTTCGCTGCCTCAGTAATTCTTGCCTGTTCATGACTGGCCACTACTTTCTGATATTCCTCAATTTCTTTCTCTGTTGTTGGCGTACCATGGCTGTTTAAGTATGCAAAAATATCACTCAAGTCTTCAGTGTTATCCCTTTTAGAACGCCCAAGTGGGCTTTGACCATTTACTGACTCAGCATAGGACTTCAGCATCTCTATAACTTTCTTTGCTATCGCATGCGTTTCATCTTGAGTAAAAGGTTGTTCTTTCAGCCATATCATACTGTCTTTGTCCAGTCCTGTTACTTCATAAAGCTCTTCCATGGTCAGCACTGACCTGTCTTTAGTCACCGGTAATTGGGGTTTTTCAGTAATTGGCAAAGTATCTAATTGAGCTGCCTGAGTGCTTTTCGATTGACTTGCTACCAAACCGAGAACTCCCAGTGCCTTACCTGGAAGGCTGCTCGATAGTGTTGCAAATGCCCCTGATATCCCTAGAGGCAAATAACTGACATAATTTCCTAAATCTCTGAGTCCTGGTATTGAATATCTTGGCCCATCATTAGATTTAGCCATTGGTAACAAGTGATTTTTTCCCTGAATATCCTGATGCTTAGAGGAATCAAGATCTGCTTTCTTATGGCTATCGACCACAGCCGGGATATTCTCCTTGGCGCTAGTTTTCTCTTCAGATGTTCGAGTTTCTGGCCCTTTTCTAGCAGAAACCTCTTCA
>OODV01000007.1 GCA_900299555.1 uncultured Endozoicomonas sp. | reverse complement strand
CTCAATATCTGTCTGAAGTCCTCGCGGGGTGCGGGGTTTCATGATTTTTCCCTGGTCAGGAAAGCCTTTCTCCTTTAATACCCTGAGTGTAGGTTGGCGTTTTTTGACAAAGTTATAGGCTAATGTAAGGTAAGTTTTCACTCGATTCGATGATCGGCCAACACCTCGTTTCACCGTATGGCTGATAATCTTCTCAATACAGTCTTCAGTAACTTCGTGTGCCAGAGTGGCCAGGATGGCTTCAAATTCATTTACATTGAGCACATTCCTGATTAGCTCGCGTCGGACGTTGTCCTGCCCCCGGTTGTTCGTTTGCTCCTGATAATAAATATAGAACCGAACTACATCGTCAAAGGTTACCAATCTCTTGGTCTTTGTTTCTGGTAAAGATGATTTCTGTGGATCTATACCCTGTTTCACTATTGCTCGGTAGGGGGTTGAATCTTCGGTTGCCTTTGAGAACAGATAAGCGTCAGGGTCAAATTTGCCAAGAGGGATTTTCCCAGTCTGTTTTTTTTGTTTGTATAGCGATACAAGAAGGAACCGGTAGCAAATTGATCACTATCAACAACCATTCGAAATACAATCCCTCCTTCTCCATGAGGAAACGAATAAATTGCCATTGTTGTATCTCTGGCTCCCTGCTTTTTGGACTCCATCAGGAAGTCATTAAGCAACTTTGTCGGGGTATTGGTGTTGATTTTTTTGGCTTGTTCATAACGTCGACTATCTATATGACTTATTGTTCTGTAGTAATAAATCGACTTTAATCCGCGCATCTCTAAATACAAACTGACCCAGAAAGACAAGGTAAATGATCAAAGCTTCTCAACAAACCAACCGGTCATCTTCAGTTGATGTGGATTAAATCTCTATGGGTGGCAGCTTCCCTGAGCCAGTTATGGGTCAGTTTTACTTTGCGATATGAAAATATCTTCTGAAAGCTGTTGACAGCTTAAAACGCAATAAATAGAATAGATTCAACAAGTTGATGAGTGCTTGTGAATTTTGGTGCAAGTTTAAAAAAGACTGTGATATCTATTATACTCGGATTGAAAATCCACGTATCGATAGTTCGATTACATCTATAGTTGCCATTTTTCTAAAAATCAATCGTGTTTACATGCAAACTTTGCCTGGATAGCTCAGTTGGTAGAGCAGCGGATTGAAAATCCGCGTGTCGATGGTTCGATTCCGTCTCTAGGCACCATATTACAGCCGTGAGCTGAAAAAGAGTAAAGCCTCAAGCATTTTTGCTTTGAGGCTTTTTTCGTGTACCCACTAAAACTGATTCAGGTTCAGATCAATCGTTGTAGAATCAATCAGGCGAACCATGTCACTGGCAGCCCCACGGGACAGGCGGTCTCTGACCTTTCGCAGCAGTAAGCTTATTGGGCGTGCAACTACGCCTATGAGTGAATCAATCAGGGCGGCTCTTTAGTTTATAGTTATTCCCTCGATAATGTCGGGAAAAGTTATTTATCCTCAGTGTTGAGGTAGCGCTCTTTTTAATACACTCTTTATGAGTGCGTCTTTCTGAATGCTATCACCTTTATTCTCAGGGCCTTTATGGAAGAAGTCCAGCCAGAAGCTGACAATACGGTGAATGGTCTTGGGTCTGATTGAAAGATCATGGTCGCCTTTTATAAAACTACCGCCCAGTACCACTTCCATCCATTGGCCATCCAGCGTATAGCGTAAAAACACATAATTGGATCCTCCTGACCAGAACCCATACCGGCTGATCTCCTTCATTTGTTCGGTTAGCTGCTCGGTAGGGATTTTTAATAAAACAAGATCGCCACGGATCGGTGATGAAGGTTTGCAGCCGAAGATAGAGCAGGCGCCATGTCCGCTGGCATTAATCACAATCGTCTTGCTGCCAGTATTAAAGTGCTGGCTGAGTTGCTCAAAACTATCCATCAGCGCTTCAGTCTGCACCAGCTCTACCCCTTCTTCAGATAGTCTTTTGGTCATGTGTTGCAGAACAGAGATGGTGTCTGTTTGAATGACGTTGTCAAAAGCAACGACCTGATCAAAGTGCAGAGGGCTTATAGCGCTCCCACTGTAACTTAAGCTATAGAACGAGCCTTGAAACGGATGTTCCGGGTAGAGGTTTAATGGACATACTTCATTCACAACTCGTATACCTGATTTGTCTTCCATGACTGTTTTATTTGAGGTCTGGTCATAAAACACCAGGCTCTGGGTCACGTGGGTAGCAATATTTAAAGGTGGTGTTTGAGACGAGTTAAGCCATAACTCCTGGGCACGTTGAACCAGGCTGCACCAGAGCGTTTTGTTTGCCAGGGGCTCAATAGAAACAGGCATTACCCAGCCTCCGGCAGTCATGCTTGAGTAATTATCCGCCCTGGTGGGTTCTGATTTATCCGACATTATTTCAGTGATGCCTTTGGGGTAGGCTTGGGCAACGACCCGAACGGGGATATGTGGTTTATTGTTCCGGTTAAAAAATCGTCTGATTTCAAGGGCTGTAAAGATACCAATGTAGCCAGCGCCGAGAATGACGATCCCTGATGAATCGGTTATCGGGCTGTGATCAGATAAAACCTGCTCTCCAACCTGGCTTGCAATATATTCGGCTACCGATGGAGCAAGGGTCAGACCTGAACCGCCAAAACCATAAGCATGGAAAACGGGTGTTTCATGACTGACAGAAAAGTGTTGGTCCCATTGCAGGACAGGTGCTCCAGTGTAGTGGCGTTGTCCGACAACGGCTTCAATATCACCGAACTCAAGAGCCAGTCTGATCATTTCTGCAAGGTTTGGCATAACAAAGGTTGAGCCGTTGGCACTATTGGTTATGCTCATATACATCCAGACCAGAGAAGAGAATAAAGTAATAAGAGCGTATCTGAGGATTGGGGTATTTCTAAGGAAAGGCATTGGCTATTCTCGTTATACGCTGAGCGAATAGAGAATAGCCAATAAGACAGGCTTGGTAAGATTATTTATCTTCGGGTACGTAGCCTTCGGCGGCATCAATATCTTCACCGGAGAAATACTTATCCATCTGTTCCATCAGGTATTGACGAGCTTCAGGCTTCAGCAGGTTCAGGTGTTTTTCGTTGATCAGGCGAGTCTGGTGAGACTGCCATTCGGTCCATGCTTCCTGAGACACATTGTCAAAGACCCACTGTCCTTTTGGACCGGGTAACGGTGGTACCATCAGGCCTTCAGCTTCTTTTTTCAGTTTTACACATTGAACCATTCTGGCCATTGTTTTCTCACTGCGTCAGTTAATGTGGATTGAGGGTATCTTAGCGATAACGTTGCTGGATAGAAATCCATTCTAGGAAGAGCAACTGACTTCCAGCTTTTTCCCCCATTCCGGAGGTTCTGCTGCATAGTGCTCAAAGTCAGGGTGCTCATCAAAAGGGGCTCCAAGTACGATCATTAGATTTTTTACTTCCTGGTAGTTGCCCTGCTCGGCCAGTTCGATGGCCTGTTGGGCAAGATAGTTTCTGAGAATAAACTTGGGATTGAATCGCTTCATGCGTCTTTGTCGATCTTCTTTATCCGTCAGTTCTCTTTTTATTCGTTGGTTGTAGCTATCCAGCCATGATGCTAACGATGGATGATTAATCAGTTGATGAAGTCTTTGACTGGCATGGTCTGAAGGAAAGTTGCAAAGTGCCCGGAAGAACAGTGTGTAGTCGCAACGACTGTCATGTAATAGCTGGAGTAGATCGCGGATCAGGTCTGTATCTTGTTCCTCTTCGTCAACCAGCCCCAGTTTATCAAGCATCAGACGAGTATAGGTTTCGCTATAAAGCTGAGGGTATTGATCCAGGGCTGTCTGAATCAGTTCTCCATCCTCAAAAAGAGGCGTAAGGGCCTGCCCGAGTCTACCGAGGTTCCAGTAGCCGATCTCTGGCTGTTGGCTGAAAGCATAACGACCAGAATGATCGGAATGATTGCAGATATAATGCCAGTTGAAGTCATCGATAAAGCCGTAAGGGCCATAATCGAAGGTGTCTCCAATGATACTCATGTTATCGGTATTCATGACGCCATGAGCAAAACCTGAAGCCTGCCATTGAGCAATCAATGTTGCTGTACGACGGATAACTTCTGAATAGAAGCGTTGATAGCCCTGATCACTTCCTGACAGCGCTTTCATACCTTCAATGTCATGGAAGTTCTGCTCAATGGTGTAATCTGCCAGCTCTTTCAGGGCTTCGTATCGTTTGGTATAAAAGAAATATTCAAAGTGACCAAAGCGGATATGGCTTTTGGCCAGTCTCAACAATGTTGAGCCTGCTTCAGTCTTTTCCCGGTAAACAGGGGTGTCACTGGTCACCACACACAAGGCTCGAGTGGTAGGAATACCAAGGTGGTGAAGTGCTTCTGAGGCAAGAAATTCCCGGATACACGATCGGAGTACAGCCCTGCCATCACCGAATCGGGAGTAGGGTGTCTGTCCGCCTCCTTTCAGATGAAGATCCCACTTTTCTCCCTCAGCGTTAAGCAGCTCCCCCAGTAATAGCCCTCTACCATCACCTAACTGAGGATTGTAAGAGCCAAACTGATGTCCGGAATAAATCATGGCCAGAGGTTCTGAGCCAGGCCACGAAGCATTTCCAGAGCAGATCTGGGTCAGTGCTTCCCTGTTTTCTGCTGAGTCTTCGAGGTTAAGAAGCTGTCCGGCTGATGAACTGTAGGCAACGAGTTTCGGGTTCTCCAGAGGCGTTGGATTAAGCCTTGTATAAAAGCATTCTGACAAGCGTGAGTACGTGTTATTAAAGTTCTTGTCTTCAAGGTTATTCATCCCTGTACTCCCAAGATCTCTCAAAGTTGACTATTTTACTATGTTTCTATGCGTCATACATTCTCTTAAAGGGACTATTTACTGTCATGGCCT
Organism: uncultured Endozoicomonas sp.; assembly: GCA_900299555.1. Lineage (GTDB taxonomy): Bacteria > Pseudomonadota > Gammaproteobacteria > Pseudomonadales > Endozoicomonadaceae > Endozoicomonas. Next base: position 22,846 of record OODV01000007.1, on the reverse strand, counting down.
ATGATACAAGCGTTCTGTTCAGCCCTTTTACCTGTGGAAAACTACAACTGTCGAATCGAATTGTCATGGCGCCAATGACGCGCAATTTTGCTGATAACTGGCTGCCGACAGCAGAAATGGGAGTATATTACCGTCGCAGGGCCGAAGGAGGCACGGGCTTTATCATCAGTGAGTGTACAGCGATAAATCACCGAGCCAGCAATGCCTATGAAGGAGTCCCCATCTTTTATGGGCATGTGGCGCTTGAACAGTGGAAGAAAATAGTTGATCAGGTTCACGAAGCAGGGGGTAAGTTTGCGGTACAGATCTGGCATTCAGGACCTGAGCGCAGGTCAAACATTGGCCCAGCATATGGAGAACCTGGTGTTGGGCCTGTTGATGTTTTTGAGGAGGGAGAACGGGTTGTTCGAGGTTTGGAAAAAGCTGAAATCAAGGAGATTATCGATAGTTTTGCACAGGCGGCTCATGATGCAGAATCTATTGGTTGTGATGCCGTAGAGATTCATGGTGCCCATGGCTACCTGATTGATAAGTTTTTGTGGCACCGTTCAAATCAACGCTCTGATGAATATGGCGGAGAGTTGGTCAACCGTTTGAAGTTTGCAGTGGAGGTTGTCAGAGCTATCAGAAATTCGGTAAGTAACATGTTTCCGGTTATTTTCCGGTTTTCACAATGGAAGGTTGACGACTACTCTGCCCATACAGCATTAACCAGGGATGATTTAGCTGTAATCATTCGGGCATTGAGTGAGGCGGGTGTTGATATCTTTCATGTCAGTACACGTCGGTTCTGGGAGCCCGCTTTTAACGATGGCCCTGAAACCCTGGCACATTTATTTAAAAAGTTATCTGGAAAACCGGTAATTGCAGTCGGAAGCATTGGTTTGAGCCGTCCGTTGATTCTTGCCCCTTCAGGGCAATTTATCGGGGCGGAGACGGAATGTAATCTGGAGCCTCTTCTTAGTTCGATGCAAAATGAAGAGTTTGATCTCTGTGCGATTGGGCGATCACTGGTTGCTAATCCTGATTGGGTGCATAAAGTCAGACAAGGGAACTATGGCGCATTGAAACCTTTTACGGCCGAGCTGTTAAAAGAGTTGTATTAGGTTCTGTAGACATACGGCTCCAACTATCAACAGAGCCTGAAGGTTCTCGATAAAGAAAGTCCTCAGTTATGAGGACTTTCTTTGCATACCATAGAGCGGTGTACTGCAACCCAATGCGGTCAATCAAAATTCATAACGAACTCTGGCAATAAATCCATCAACCTTGAAGTTGTCTGCCCAGTGGTGTGAGTAGCTGAAGGTAATGGTGGTATTGTTTTGAAGCTCCATGTTAATGGTCGCATCAAATTGATAGCGGTTGGCATCTCTGTCAGCACCATTGATCAGAAAGTTTTCACCGCCTGCGACAAAGTGAGCAGTAATGGTGACTGGATCCTTTTTGAAATCATGAAAGCCCATAAACCCAAGCTCAGGTTTGATGACCATTGAGTCAGTATTGATATCTCCGATCAGTTTCAGGCCAGCTCCCAGCTCCATGATGTCATATTTTCCATTATTGACCTGGTCATAAGATAAAAATATCTGGGCAGGATCTCTGGCAGACTCGGTATAGTCATCAGTTTTGATGGTGTAGTAATTAAAGGCCACCTGAGGCTGCCAACTCCACTCATAGCCCAGAGGGTATGTGTAGCCTGCTATCATGCCTACTCCCCAGCTTTGGGTATCGTACTTTGCATCATGCAGGTTTCCACCAACGTAGCGGTGTCCTTTGTTCTTGCCGAAGGAGTAACTCATTCGGCCATCAAAAAAGAAGTCATCTTCTATGTATGATGAGTAAAGACTGAAGATATGAGTATCAGTATCGATTTTGTTTCTTGAGCCATCTTTCCCTTCAACTTTTCCCTTTGCATAGGTGTAAGCAATACCCACTTCAATGTCCTTATCTTCCGCGAGAGGGCTGTCTGCACCGATCGAGAATCCATTAGTTTTGGCATGATAGCCTGAAACATTGGCCTTAAGGTCTTGTGTTGCCTTGCTGTAAGAGTATTGAATCCAGGCTCCGCCAGCAGAGAATACATCTCCGGTATTGATACCTGTGCGTTTTCCAGACATCCGGTCATCAAGGGTTTTGCCTGCGGCTTTCAGCGCAAGGTTAGCATTGTGGACAGCATGAGGAGACATAGCTGGAGCAAGTTCTGCAGCTTTTGCACTGTCTTTGCCGGCTTTTACGTTTTTAACGACATGCTGGGTTAATTTTGCGCTGTTGCTGTCCGCTTTTGGGTACTCAGTCTCTTCTTTATCAGCGGGCTTGGTGGCTGCCAGAATCATAGACCGAAATCGGCCAGGTACCTGGTTTGCACGGTGGTCAGCCTGGTTGGTGCTGGTAAGCAACATTCTCTTCGCATTGTGTGGGTCAACTATTGCGTCGTAATGAACATACAGCTCATTTTCAGCATCGACGTTGACAGGTCGGTTAATATTGGACTCTATTGCCTCCATCAGAAGGTATTGTTTGCCGATTTCTGGATCTTTAATGATAGAGCTGTCAAAAACAAAATCAGCAGCAGGGCCAACGGCAATAGTATTGGCACTGACTATTGGTGTCTGCTGTGTTGTACCATCTACCAATGGTTGAAGCCTCGCAGAATCGGGATCATATTCCGTCAGTACCAGACGTCCATCATGCTGATAACTGCCATTAACGTTAAGTTCAGAAGGAATGGTAACTGTTGCCCCCTGGTGAATATGAAATGTGGGAGATGACTCTGACTGTTCTGCTTCTCTGCTGCCTGATGAACCTGAAACGATAGCGGTACGATCGGCCAGAAAATGCAGGTTACCATTGACACCAACAAGGCCGTTGGATTGAAGCAGGTTTCCTTCATAGCTATTCGTGCCATTGAAGGTGATATTATCGATATCGGATAACTGCTCTGTCACCTTTGTATCAGTGGCAATGAAGTGATCACCTTTACCATTGGCACCTTTAATTAAGCCAATTGTGCCGCCAGTCTGTTCTATCGTGAATGCTGGCCGACTATGAGCGGGAAGGAGGTTAATCTCTCCAAGTGTTCCTTTGGAGTTTATATATACTCTGTCATAGTCGTCAGTAAAGTCAGTAGCCAACACACCTTTGCCTTCGGGTGCCATGCCAGAGAATAGAATGTTAGCAGCGCTTGCACCTTCATGAATGTTGATGTTTTTCGGGTTAGTTAATTGAACACTGTTCCAGTCAGAGCCGAAAATATCGATATTGGCAAATCCTGAGGCTTTTGTGAGTCGCCCATTGACCAGGGCCAGAGTGTCCTGTTTATCCTGACGGCCTTTTACTTCACCCGTATTACCACCGTGTTGAATAAAGTAGAGTGAAGGGCGTTGGGTATCTGCTGAGAAATCCAGAACGTTTAACTCACCGCGACTGTCGAGGAATTCATCGGCACCGGTTTCACCAAGGTTGGTCACAACAAATGCTTTTTTCTGGTCATAGGGTGAATCATCAGAAAAATACAGATTGAGTGCCTGATGTCTACTTACATCTTGCTCGCTGGGAAGTGCACCGTTAGCAATAATAAGGTCTGTTGATCCATCGGGGGCGATGGTGAGTGTTTCCGGGTTGTTAACCAGTCCCTGATGGTGCCAATCAGTACCATGAATCCAGATATTTTTTACAGAATCAACGTAGCCCAGATTGGCTCCATGATTGATGTTGACCAGTTGTACCTGAGGTTTTGCCTGGTTGCTTTTGATGTTAAGTGGGCGTTCCGGTGATGTCTGGATATTCAGCTTCGAGGGGGTATCTGGTGCGTCTGAGGTTGGCTTACTTTGGGAGCTATCGGAAACATTGACTTCTGTAATAGGGGCCTCGGCGGTTAAATCACGGGTGCTGATCCAGCCTTCAGATGAGAAATCAGAGGTAGGTACCAGCAGTTGCTCCACCGCTGGTGTTTCACCTTTAAGCTTTGCTCCTTCTGTTAGCTGCAAACTATCAATTTTTTTGCTGAATACACTGACAGGTTTATGTTCAGGTGTACCGAGCACCAGGTTATTTCCCAGTGGACAGAGTTGTGGGTTGTTCCCAACCAATACATAGCCAAATTCGGTTTCGGGGGCGTAGACGCCATCGGCATTAATTATTCTGCCCAGTTCCAGAGCTTCGTTATCATTGGAGATTATATGCACAACACCACCTTGCAGTGATAGGTCTCCAAGGCTGGCTTGATCGTGTACCTCTAACAGGCCCAATGTCCCACCTTTTGCAACATTAACAGGCATTCTCTGTCCGGCAATGGTTTTTACCTGAAGCGTAAGGTCTCTCTCTGTTGTATTTGGAGGCTCTTGAGGCCCATATATTTGTAACAATGCTAAAATCCCGTTTTCATCAACGAGTACTTCTCCTGTATTACTGAACTCACCATGAGCTCCCCAGTCTTTACCGGCCACGGCAACGGATTGAAGGTTATCAATATCACCTTTCAACTGACCTCCGTGGATGACCAGCTGGTCACCTTTTTCAGGGTTGCCAGTCAGTGCACCTATTTCGCCATCAATAATCTCAAACCGCATATCGGGTCGTTCTTTAATGCTGAAATTAAGCCCCGGCGTTACGACATCAGTTTTCAGAATCGTTTTTTCTGGCATTCCGCTGGAGAATGGCATGAAGGTAGGGTTAGGGGTCTCATGAGCCTTATTGACTCTTTCTTTTTCCAGGTCATTAACACTGACTGCATAAACATGCCCAATGGGCAGGGTGCTGGTCAGCGTCAATGATTCAAGGTCAGCAGGGAGCTCAACTGGGGCTGCTACACCGTCAAGGTTAAGACGGGAGAAGCCATTCTGCAGAGCTGAACTGGTTACTGCCTGAACGGTTTCCGGTGAACCTCCCTTAAGCGTTAGTTCATCATTTCGGCCTTTGCTTCCCCTGAGGTCTACCGGAGTATCACTGTTGTGAATGTAGTTGAGGGCTGGTCTCTGATTGCCGTGGGAAGCATCAATCGTGGTGATGGTACCGTTGTTGATGATTCTTATCGGTTCACCGGGTTGTATCTCGCTGAAGAGAAAACCCAGGTTACTATCGAGATTGGGAGGGGCTGTTCCCAGTGTCAGCCCTTGTACATGTGCTGAAGGTGATACCTCAATATGCTTCGCATCGCGAACTGGGCCGTAGGCGTGGAAAGGTTGGTCAGCAGAGGTAGTGATGGTCAGTTTTTCCGGAGCAACCAGTTGGCCAAAACGGGCTCCATTGGCGATAGTGACTTCAGCTTTGCCCTCTGAACCATCAAACTCTGGAATAGGCTGGCCTGTTTTAATTTCAGATTCTGAAGGCGTTGCAACAACAAGCGTATTTGCTTTTGATGCTGGCCGGTCTTTTGATGAATGGTCTTCTGATGAAAATGCGGAGTCCCTGAGAATAATTGAGGTCTGCTCTAAAGTAGGCCTATCTGAGTCACCACCCACTTCAGTGATCAGGTGTTTTACACCCCGGACAGGTGTTTTCACCTGCCAGTCTCCATCGGTTTGGGCTCTGATTCGATGCACATCTTCAATGATGTTGATCATCCCACTTTCCAGAGACAGCTCATCATTGCCTTTCAGGTGGCCCGTCATCTGACTCATGTTACCCCCCTCCAGCGATATTCTGGCGGCGGGACGGTTATTGGTATCGGATAAATCGATGTTGGTAATTCCGGCTTCATTCACCTTGATATCAAAACCATTGGCAGGTGGGAATTTGTCGGTAAAACTCAGCTGCAGAGTCTGTTCCTGGTCTTGCCTGATATCACTTAACGTGAAATTTACGGTACCTCCGGCAATGAGTGACTTTGGATTGACGGCTGGCCGTGATGCTGCCCACTTATCACCAGCAATATATATGAGTTCAAAATCCCTGATCTCCCCATTAACCGAAATTTTCTGGTTAACTTCTCCTGTCAGGTTATCCTCAGGATTTATCCTCAGGATATCCATGGGGCTGTTACCGATCAGGTTTCCCTGCAGTGTGCCACCGCGAAGTTCAATCAGGTTCATATCATTACCGGAACCTTCAAGAAGTACCGAGGCATGCTTGCCTTTGATATAGCTGCCAGGCGTTAAAATAGCGATATTAAAAGGGCCTGATCCGCGGATAGCGGCATTATCACTGATAACGGTGCCCGAGTTTTTAAGTCCACCTTTGTGGAGGTGGATGCCCGTTGCTCCATCAATAGCGGTTATTGTGCCGGTATTCGCCATAAGCCCGGCACCGACATCTACGTTATCTGGATCATTGGACTGCGCTCTGGCACCGGTTGAGTTCGAGCCCGATATCTGGATGTTGCCGTGGTTTTTGATGAGACCGCTGTTATAGGACAGCATTCCAGTTCCCTGTCCTTTAATCGCACCATGCGTATCGTTAATGGCTCCTGACTTATAGTCATTACTGTGTTCATCCCAATCCTTCCCTGTCCCGAACCACTCAATATTTTGCCCATTACTGGCCATTCCTGTGCTTTTGGGATGGTTCAGTAAAATCATGCCATTGTTGGTTACTGTCGTTTGACTGTCCGTTTCTTGAAGATCGGTAGTTGCCTTAATGCCTGTGGCTGGAACATTGACTTCAATACTTCCGTTGTTTAGCGCTTTACCTCCCTGAGCCTCGATGCCTGTCATGCCTTTTGTTGAGATATAGATAGTGCCAGAATCAATATTGATAACTGAGGCATTTGATTCGGTTCTTATTCCTGCAGGTGCATCAGGGAACTCCTGCACTACACCACTGATATAAAACGAACCTTTGTTGAAAAAGCGACTATTTTCACCGGTGATATGAACCCCTGTATGAGTTACTGGTTGATCCGTTGATGAGGCAGTATGAATTTCTCCAGCGGTTTCATTATGTACCTCAATATGATCGCCATGAGCTTTTATAAGAGCATCTTGCTTTTCAGTTGGTCTTGAAAAATCACCTCTGATAGAACCATGGTTTCTCAATATCGTTGGTTGGATAACACTGCCTGCACTCAATTGAATATTTTGTATTGATTCACCTTTGTTCGTTGGGGTGATTGTAATGCGCTCAGGAATGGTTTCGATATGGCCTGCGTTAATGGTTTTAGTTTTTTCCGGTGGCCAATGCTGTTGAGTGAACTCTTCATTAATCAAGTTCATATCAGAATTGTCAGGCTGGGTTAGCGGACTTTCCAGAACATGAGTATTAATTTTTGAGGTGTTGTTAGAGTTTTCTATTTCAATCGTTGCATAACTACTTTGTATCAATGACGAAATCGCTGAAGTAATTGCAATCGTAAGTATATTTTTATGGAATGTCTCAATATTGAAACAACGCATTCTATAGATACCTCAGCCAATTGGTTATACCAGAGGTCTGAAACGCCTACCCATAAAGTATAAAAATACGACCAGAGTATCTTTGAACTCTAATTGTGTTTATTTGGAGTAGGCTGGGAGGTGTATGGAAGTCAGGCCAATGGACATTTAAAATATAAATGGTACGGAAAAGGTTTTTTCTTACAAAATACTGTTTCAATTTTAAAAAAAAATTTTTATTTTATTTTTTTATAAAAAATGTCGTTTTAAATTTAATCTAGATAAAAGATTTTTGTTGTCTTGTTGTGTTTTATTATTCGCCCGTAAGTGAGAGGAGAGAGCCAACCTTCTCTCACTTAGAAACTAATGCTGAATAATAAATATAATCGATAAGTAAACAGACTTACAGTGCTAACTCTATTTTTTGTAAAAGTTTCTTTACTGGAGCTGACAGCCCCAATTCAAGTGACTGATTCAGTGCAAACCAGCAATAATTATCACTGTCTTTTATCTCCTGCGAAGTATTTTGGCTCTGATTATCAACAAAGGTAAGCGCCGGGGTAATATCCAGATGGTAATGGCTGAAGGTGTGGCGAAAAGATTCCCAGAAGTCATAGCCATGTAATGTCAGGCCCATTTTCTTGAGAGCCTCTCCCACAATCTGGTCTGCCTCTGACATTTCCGGAAAGCTCCAGAGCCCGCCCCAAATACCAGACGGTGGGCGTTTTTCAAGGAGAATCTCACCGTACTGGTTGACCACCATAAGCATAATCGTAGATTTTTCCGGTTTGTCTTTTTTAGGTTTTGATTCAGGAAATAATCTCTCCTGCCCAAGTTTGTGGGCTATACAGCTGTCTTCAAGCGGACAAGTCTGGCAGGTTGGTTTACTTCTTTTGCAAACAGTGGCCCCCAGATCCATCATCACCTGAGTGTAATCTCCTGTTCGACTTTCAGGTGTGAGTTTTTCAGCAATTTCCCATAGCTCATTGGCGACACGTGTCTGTCCCGGCCAACCATGGATAGCAAAGTACCGAGTAAGCACTCTTTTTACATTACCATCCATAATTGGAGCACTGATCCCCATGCTAATGGATGCAATGGCTCCAGCTGTGGATCGACCAATTCCCGGAAGCGCCATAAGCTGTTCAACTGAGTGGGGAAATGTTCCTGAGAACTCACTCACCACTTTTTTTGCGGCTTTATGGAGGTTTCTTGCACGACTGTAATAACCGAGTCCACTCCAGAAATGGAGTACTTCATCTTCACTGACTGCAGCAAGATCGGTGACCTCTGGAAATCGCTCCATAAACTTTTGGTAATAAGGAATAACAGTTGTTACCTGGGTTTGCTGAAGCATTATTTCGCTGATCCAGACGCGATAAGGCGTTTTATTTTGCTGCCACGGAAGGTGTTTACGGCCATGTTCATCGAACCAGCTCAGTAGTTTTTGGCTGAAAGTATTGTCTGAATATACGTCTTTTTGATTCATTAAATTACAAAAATCAGGTTTGCGATCAGCCTGCTGGCTGACCGCAGTAAAGTAGCTATGAGCAGAAATACTATTTGAAGAAGCCTTTGAGCAGGTCTTTAACAGGTCCCTGTACTTTGTCTTCTATCTTCTTCTTAAGGCGGTTTTCTGCAATCTCCGCAATCGTTTCAGTAAGCCGTTTAACATCAATGCCACATTTCAGGTCACCAAGATCACCATGGCAACGAACAGGCCAAGTGACGTTGACGTACTCCTTGTTGATCTGGCAGGCAGGATCACTGTCAGGTGCTTCTTCTCCACGAATGTTGAGGCCCATATGATAGTCCAGTTGACGATCAACAAGATTTACGTATCCATCACCTTTCAGGTTCATATAAGCGAGAGCTGCGATCAGGTTATCGTTGGAAGCAATACCGTTTTTGATTACGAAAGTGCCGCTCAGGTCAGTAAACTCGGTCGATGAGCCCCAATTGGTTGCTCTCAGCTCTTTTTTACGTATTTTGGCAACACCTTCACACACCATTTTGTCAAAATTGGCATCAGTGAATACGCCTTTATCAATCTTGAATTTGATGTTGCCATTCAGATTTTTGGTAAGAACACTGGCGTATTGACCCTGTGTATAAACCTTCATACCGGCATTCACGTCGCCCTGCAGTGACGCGAGGTCAGGAATGGGCTTGGACAGAGCTTCAAGGCTTATATTCTTCAGCTCTGCAGAAGCTGCCATTTTTGGATTACCTGACTGACGTACATCCAAGTTAGACATCATATCAATCGTGCCCTGGTAAAAGCGGGAACCAATTTTTACTTCCTGCTTACCCTGGGCTGCCTTTATATCCAAAGACGGCTGTTCAAAAATGAATTTGGCAACGGTGAGAGAGGTCAGCTTCATTGAGCCATCAAGATCCAGGCCACGGAGCATTTCTTCCGGAATCAGAGGGTGCTCTTTACCTGATGATGGTTTTTTTGAGTCCGATTGAGTTGACTGCTCTTCGTCAGGAGCTTCTACATTATCAGTGACAGGGGGGAGATAGTTATCCAGATTGAGATCGTTACCGGTAAAGGTGAACTGCATATCGCCGCGGTCAATGCTGCTCATCCTGAAATTACCATCAAGGGTAAAGCTATCCAGCTGGAGCTGCAGCTTATCGGCGGTCAGGCTTTCACCATCGGTACTGAAGTGACTGTCAAAAGATAGCTTGTTCAAGGCTTTTGGGTCAGCCATGGGGGGAAGCTGAACCTTCATCTGGTTAAGCAGATTGGCAAGGTTAAACTCTGCAACTCCCAGATTGCCTTTAACCAGCATAGGCTTTTGCTGATATTGAACATTACCCACAATGCTCAGACTTTCACCTTTGTCTACGTCAGGTGTAGCACTGACTTTCAGGCTTTGAATGTCATATCGACCAGCCTCTAGGTTAAACGTCATCTGCCCACTGATCAGAGAGTTTACGACAAGATCTGGAATTGTGATGTGGGCCTTTAATTCAAAATCAAAAGGCTTCTGATTGCGGATGGCACCGGTGGTTAAACTGGCCTGATCGATAATGTATTTCTGTTTGGATACCTGGTCATCGTAGCTGATCAGTAATCCACTGACATTGACACTGGCAATATCCAGTTTAAGAGGCGACGGGGCTGTTTCTGACTCGGGAGTTGGAGTCGATGATGGCTCCTGTCCTCGGGAAGTCTTTTGTTCAGATGGTTTTGGAGCACTGACCTGCCAGTTTCCCTTGCCTTTGGCATTCTTCACCAGTGTTAATTCAAGCCCTGTCAGTTCAAGGGTCTGCATTTCAATGCGTTTGATTAACAAGGGAATCAACTTGACGCTGACGCCAGCAGAGCCCAGTTGAGCCAGCTGGGAGCTATTCGCTCCTTCTACAGACACATCCTCAAGAGAAAGACCAACCCATGGGAATATTGACCAGCCAATAGGCCCGTTAATATTGACTTTCAGCCCCGACTGGTCATAGACAAGCTGGGTGATTTCATCGCGATACTGGTTGGGATCGATAAAGCGTGGCAGGAGTGCCGCAGCGATAACACCCAGCAAAACCACCGCCGCCAGCAGAACGGCAATGAACTTGAGAATGCGGTTCATGGGATGCCTCAGGATCTGAAGTTTGGAAGAGTTATAGTAACAGGCACCTATCTTACCCTGATACTTAATGTCATCAAGGGTAAAACAGGTTTATTGTAGGGAGGAGGTCAGAATCACAGGCTGGCGATTTGCATCTTTTTCAGTGATTGCAATGGGCGTGTCCATGGATGAAGTACCATGGCAATGTTTTTCATAGCGGGTGACTTCAGAGCCATTATGGCGTCCTGACTGCTTCTGTATTGTCCCTGAACCAGAACATACCAGTCCTTCTGGTTCCGCTGTATATGAACTGTCACAGCTGAAGCAAGTTCGGGGAAGCGCTGTTTCAGCTTTTCTATCGACTGGCGGTTACTGGATGAGAACCACTGAATCGTATAACTGTTCTCAGGACTGTTCAGTAGTGTATTAATTTGTCTGTGGCTTTCAGACTGCTCATAGTTGTTGTCTGGCTGATAAGCTCCGCCAGTCCAGGGAGTCTCGTCTCCGCTGGGGTTCTCATGGGTAATTATTTGTTGGTGCACAGTAGGTCTGTCTACTTTGAGAGAGTTCACTAACCTTGTGTCTATTGGTTGCTGGTTCAAGCCTGTTCGGCTGACAATATAGGTTTTCTCCCCTGGATCCTCTTGCCCAATCCACTGACGTTTATGAATAGAGGGCTCCACTCTAGGCTTGGCCCATGCATGGGTAGCCTGTGGGATTGAACCTACCAAAGACTGCACCCAGGCTACTTGTCTCACCTTAGGAGAAAAACGGGCAGATACTCTGGATAATGAGGGCGTTAACAGTGCGTCCAGGGCGTCTGAGCGGTTCACGAAAAGCATGCTGACTAAGGCATAGCGATTCCTGTTACTCCTCTTGTAATGGATGATCTGGGTATTTTTCAATTCACTGTAGCGAAGTCTTGCTCTTTCCAGTGATGCTTTCCTGCTTGCATTCATCCATTCAATGGTATAATTCTTTGGGTTGGCAGTTAGAACATTGATTGGAGGCCGGGGTAATTCAGGCTCTTCATAAATCCGTTGCTCTCTGTATTCGGATAGGGCTGATACTGGAATATCCTGAATATTGTAATCAACATCCTTTTGGGTATGTTGTTGAGGAATTCTACTCCGGTAAGCCGGTGTAATACTGACGTACATCTCCTGAGGATTCGCTTGTTCAGGTAAAACTCGATAGCTTTGATCACTGTTGAAGTCAGAGTATGTGCCGCTACTAAATTCACTTCCATAAGGCATTGGATCATCAGCAGATTGCCTTCTACCATATTCAGGTTGAGCAGGTGGGTAGTTATTATCAGGACTGGCTTCAGGTCGTGTTTGCTGAGAGTAGTGAGTCTGCTGTTGATACCGTGAGAGCTGACTGCTTTGCTCTGTACTATAGGAAATGTCGTAATTGATAGGAGTAATACTGCTTTCGAGAACCGGGAGCTCCGAAGGATATTCTGGCTGATAGGTTTCAACTAATTGTTCAGCCGGATATTTCGGTCTAATGATATCCAGTTTCTGGATACTGGCCAGTGATCTTGTCCATGGATAAAGTTCCCGGGCCATATGTGATCTGGGAGGCGTGTCCAGTTCAGCCATTGCTGCAATTCGGCTTGGGTACGGGCCATCAAGAAGAACATACCAGACCTTTCCGGATCTTTTGTATTGAGCAATCGTCGCATTTTGCAATACGGGGTAACGCTGTTTTAGCGTTTCCAACTGGCCACGTTCTTTTGCTGCCATCCATTGAAGCACGTAATGATTTCCGGGGGCTTCCAGGAGGCTCACTAATGATTCTGAATCTTCAGCTTCAACGGGTAATGGCTGATATGTATCAGTATAAGAATTTGCAGAAGGCTGTTTTGAGTCAGGCAACTCAGATATTGAGCTATCGGCATATTGCAAATTAGCTTTGGGTTTATGACTCTGCCTGCTAATGCCGTTGCAGAGCCAGTCATTGCTAATACCTGACTGACAGCTCCAGGATACATTTGAGGCCAGTGGTTTTGGCGGCAACACAAGACTCTCTGCTACAGGGGCAGCTAATGAGCTAAGGACAGAAACTACACAAAGTCTAAGTTGCTTTTGTTTAAACAATCGACTAGTCATGGAACCAGATCCTTCTGTGTTCAATTACACAATACCCGACTGGTAAACTAAATCAACCATTATAATGATTTATTTTTTATTAAATATTTTTATATTTGATTTCGGTTTTCATAATGGGAGCTATTATTTTGAATGAGTTCGTGTTTTGCTTCGGAAAATAAGGGGCTATTTTTATTTAGCAGTGAGGTTAGGCCTTTAAAAATAGGCTATTGCATCTTAATTCGATTAAATTATCTAAAAATACAGTCCTTTATATTTTAAATGTTTTTTTCATTCCCTCAGATTTAATTAGAGGTTGTTGAGGAAAAAATAATGTGGAAAGTGAATAGTCCTGTTTTGAGAACGAATTGCCAAATTTTTTTTGCAATGGGGCTGCTGGCAATTTTATTTATATCTTCCTCGCTGAGTATGGCGAATGATTGTTTTCCTCCATTTGATAAAACCAAGCCTCAGTACATTGTCGGTTATGGAAGCCTGCTCTATGAGCAGGCAAGAAAATTAACCAATGTCGGATTTGAGCCTGAAGTACCAGTATGGGTTGATGGATTCAGAAGAGGCTGGCTGACCCGTACACGTCAGGATAATAATGTGAAAGTGACGGAACTGGGTGTCATACCTTTAGTTGGCGGTCGGTTTAATGGCGTTTTGATCTCGATGCCGCCTAATAAAATCAAATCAATCGATCGTCAGCAAAAATTGACGTGCCGCGTTTTGATAAATTCTGGGCAATTAACCTCGATGAATATTGAAAAAATCCCAAAGGATGGCCAGTTCTGGCTTTATCAGACCCAGAATAAGTTCAGCGGCAAACCGGCAGGCAGCTATCCGATTTTGATGTCTGATGTGGATGAGTTCCTGACCGGCTGTATTGAGCAATCGGAGCACTTTAAGCTGAAGTCTTTTGCTCAGGAGTGTGTGGCGACCACCTGGAACTGGTCGTCGCACTGGGTGAATGACCGGCTGCACCCATTGAAAGCAAAGCCGGCACAAATCCAGAGACAACGGGTAGATAAGCTATTGGATAGTCTCGAAGGTAATCTCTATGAGCAGGTCCGGTCTCAATAAAGGGTAGCCTCCTAGCAGCTTGGAACCAGTCTCTATATAATGCTCACCATATATCCCGGCAAACAAAATAGATGACAATCCAACCGGAGAAGTTCATGGCTGAGCGCAAGGCCAGTGTTGAAAGAAACACCCTGGAAACCCAGATTCGTGTGGCCATCAATCTGGATGGTACTGGTAAGGCATCTTTTGATACAGGGGTGCCTTTTCTTGATCATATGATGGATCAGATTGCCCGACACGGCCTTATTGATCTGGATATCAAGGCTGTGGGGGATAATGAAATTGATGATCACCATACCGTTGAGGATGTCGGCATTACGCTAGGGCAGGCATTTGCTCAGGCCATTGGCGATAAAAAAGGACTCTATCGCTATGGGCATGCTTACGTTCCTCTGGATGAGGCCCTTTCCAGGGTTGTGATCGATTTCTCTGGTCGACCCGGCCTGGAGTTTAATGTCGAATTTACCCGGGCCATGATAGGCCGTTTTGACGTTGACCTGTTTTACGAGTTCTTCCAGGGCTTTGTTAATCACGCCGGTGTCACCCTCCATGTCGATAACCTTCGGGGACGTAATGCCCATCATCAGATAGAAACAGTCTTTAAAGCCTTTGGTCGAGCCCTGCGGATGGCTGTTACTTTGGATCCACGGATGGCAGGCCAGATGCCCTCTACAAAAGGAACGTTGTAGAAATGAAGACCGTTGCTGTCATTGATTATGGTATGGGGAATCTTCACTCTGTCAGTAAAGCGCTGGAACACGTTTCAGATACGAATACCCGGATAATCGTGACTTCAAGTCCTGAGCAGATACTCTCTGCAGATAAGGCAGTTCTTCCTGGTGTTGGCGCAATTCGTGACTGTATGGCAGAAATTCTGCGTTACGGTGTTGATGAAGTGGTTCGGGAAGTTGTCGCTACCCGTCCACTGCTTGGTATTTGTGTTGGTATGCAGGTACTGCTTGATCACAGTGAAGAGAATGGTGGTGTTGAGTGCCTTGGACTCTTGCCCGGAGATGTGAAGTTTTTTGGTAAAAAACTTCGGGATAGTGAAGGCGCTCGATTGAAAGTCCCACATATGGGCTGGAGCCCCGTTAGTCAGATTGAGCCATCTCATCCTCTCTGGCAGGGTGTTGATGACGATGCCCGGTTCTATTTCGTGCATAGTTATTATGCTCATGTTGCCAGTGAAGCTATGGTGGTGGGTAGAAGTGAGTACGGCCTTGGTTTCGATGTTGCTATTGGCCATGAAAATATCTTTGCTGTGCAGTTTCACCCTGAAAAAAGTGCCGCAAATGGACTGCAGCTACTCGAAAATTATCTGAAGTGGAAGCCATAACGATGTTGATAATTCCTGCGATTGATTTGAAAGATGGTGCCTGTGTCCGACTGCGTCAGGGGGAAATGGATGATGCCACTGTCTTTGGTGATGATCCGGTTGCCATGGCTAGTCGGTGGGTTGATGCCGGTTGTCGCAGGCTTCATCTGGTTGATCTGAATGGCGCGTTTGCCGGCAAGCCTCTGAATGCTGAGGCAGTTCGTGGCATTACCGCAGAGTACCCTGACCTGCCAGTGCAGATTGGTGGGGGCATTCGCGATCTGGCCACAATAGAGGCCTATCTGGATTCTGGTGTTTCCTGGGTGATTATTGGTACTAAAGCGGTTACAGACCCTGACTTTGTCAGAGAAGCCTGCCAGAAGTTTTCTGGTCATGTGATCATAGGTATTGATGCGCGTGATGGTTTGGTCGCAACGGATGGTTGGGCCAAAGTTACCGACACTCAAGCCATTTCACTTGCACGTCAGTTTGAGCAGGATGGAGTCTCTGCCATTGTCTATACCGATATTGCCCGGGATGGCATGATGCAGGGTGTGAATGTTGAAGCAACCCGACAATTGGCAAACAGCATGTCGATTCCCGTGATTGCTTCAGGCGGTATCACTAACATGGATGATATACGTGCCCTGAAAGCAGTTGCCAGGGAAGGGATTGAAGGGGCGATCACCGGTCGTGCCATTTATGAAGGGACACTTAGCTTGTCCGAGGCTCAAAGCTACTGCGATGAATGATTCTGGCAATCCCCCCATGAACACGCCTTCGATTAAGCGAGATGATAAAAATATGGCCGTACTGGCGCAGCTTCTGCCGCTGTTCGGCTTTATAGTTCCTGGGTTGAATATTGTCATACCGCTGGTGATCTGGCTGATGAAACGGGATAAATCTCTCTTTATTGAGCATCATGCCAGGGAATCCCTGAATTTTCAGATCACGATCACTCTGCTGGTGACTCTCTGGGTTATCCTCAAGTTAATGCTGGTAGGGCTGTTGTTATTGCCACTGGTTCCGGTGATTGCCATTGTGGTACTGGTTTTCATGGTCAGGGCTGCCATGAAAGCCGGTAGTGGTGAGTTCTATCGTTTTCCAATGTCACTACGCCTGGTCAATTAGATTTCAAAAAGGTTGAAGTAATGGGGCTGGCTAAAAGAATAATTCCCTGTCTCGATGTCGAAAATGGCCGGGTTGTAAAAGGTGTACAGTTTGTTGATATCCGTGATGCAGGTGACCCGGTAGAAGTCGCCCGTCGCTATAATGAAGAGGGCGCTGATGAGATAACCTTTCTCGACATTACAGCCAGTCATGAAGATCGTGATACAACAGTACATACTGTTGAGCGTATGGCCAGTGAGGTATTTATTCCTCTCACCGTTGGTGGTGGTATTCGGAAAGTGGAAGATATTCGTACCATGCTCAATGCGGGTGCAGATAAAGTCAGCATCAACACGGCCGCTGTTTTTAACCCTGAATTTGTTCAGGAAGCCGCTGACCGATTTGGCTCACAATGTATTGTCGTGGCTATTGATGCCAAGAAGGTGAGCAAATCCGGAGAGCGAGATCGCTGGGAGATCTTCACCCACGGTGGACGGAAACCTACAGGGCTTGATGCTGTGGAATGGGCCTTGAAGATGGAAAAGCTTGGCGCAGGAGAAATTCTGCTGACCAGTATGGATCAGGATGGCGTCAAGAATGGCTATGACCTTGGCGTAACCAGGGCTATCTCAGAGTCGGTGGGCATTCCCGTGATTGCATCCGGCGGTGCCGGAAACCTGGATCATCTGGTTGATGGCATCAAGGAAGGCAAGGCGGATGCAGTACTGGCTGCCAGCATTTTTCACTTCGGCCAGTACTCTATCCCTGAAGCCAAACAGTATATGGCCAATCAGGGGATTGAGATGAGGCTTTAGAGGGCACTCACTGATCAACTGGTCTCATGGCTAATAGTGCCCCCCTGGGACACTTAGCCGACCGTAGTGAGAAAAAGTCCGGTTTGAAGCAGTTTTTATGCTGATTTTAGGCGAATAGCGGGGCTATTCAACGAAAAACAGCATAAAAAAATGGCCAGATTCGGCTTTTTCGCACGACTGCATGGATGCAGGAGCTAGTGCAACGCAAGGAGCAGTTGCCGGTAGGTCAGTGGTAAGTCTGACAGACTCCTGGGCTATGTTGGCGTTTTTCTGAGTCGCCGAACGTTACAGGGTCTACTCCAGAATGGACTCCATCTCATAAATCTGACCTCTCAGCTCATTGGCCTGCTCATTTTTGATGCCCTTGATTTTGATGATTTCGCTATCCTGAGCCTCAAAGTCAGGGAGGTCTGATGGAAGCCAGCTGGCTTCTGAACGGTACATATAAATACCATCCATATCTGGGAGATTGGCCAGAGTCAGTGCCTGGCTGGCAGCGCTGTCACCCAGGGCCGGGTGCTGTTCTTCAGGGAATTCTGTCTGCTGATCGCTAACGCTGAGGCCAATACCAATATGAGCCCTGGCAATATTGATCGCTCCGGCTTTTTCAGTCAGTGCTTCGATCATGAGACAGCAAAATAAGGCATCTGACGTAAATGTTTGGCTCTCTTTACTGGAAAAGCGCAGATAGGCATTACCTTCAGGTGTATAAGTAATTTCCCCGTCGTAATAGTTTGCGGCTTCATTGATGATCTGACTATGGGTTCGAAGGATGTCCTGTAAGTCCCTGGGAGCCAGTAACTGCTGAAGTCTGCCCAGATTTTTGACTTTGATCGCTGCGATCATTGCTGTTTCCGGTTTGTCTTCCGCTTTTTCTTCCGGCTCGGCCATTTTCTTTTCGAGCAGTTGCTGCTCCACAAAGGCAGAAACTCTGGCAATTTCACCAGTCACCGGAGGCGTTGGATTACCAGGAGGTAAAATAGAACGCAACTGTCTTTCAATCAGGCTTAGCTGAGAGGCTATGCTGGATGCATAGAGTTGTAGAGCAATCAGCCCAGCAAGAAGCAGCAGAAGGCTGATGGCGATAATAACGAACAGGGCTTCTTTGGGCTTCTGGCTCAGTAGATCTTCATTGAGTGATAAGCGGGCATAACCGGCAATGACATCTTGATAGTGAATTGGGGATGAATAAACCGAATGCCGGATGTCTTCATCGGCCGTTTTGGAAATGGCCTTGGCAATTCTCTGGTTGTCGATGCTGTATATACTGGCTTCAGCAACATAGGGGTTCTGTACCAACTGGCTGAGCAGAACATTGAGACTGAGCCTGTCTCCTGTGACCAGCATGTCAGTTGCGGCACTGGCGGTCTGTTCGCTTAGCAGTTGGCCAATGCTGTCAGCCTGGTGTTGACTTGACGAGTCAATCTCATTGCTGATTACCAGTGACATTCCTATGGTCAGGGTCACCATCAGCAATCCAAAAAGAAGCATGAGCTGGGTACGAATGGAAAAACGGGATGTGAACCGTGTAAACAGATCTGGCGTGAAGATACGCTTCTTCAAAAGTTAAGCTCCTGAGCGGAAATCCAATGATCGTATGCAATATCGCTCTTACTATACCCAAAGGATGTTGAGTTGCTACAAGGTGGCAAGTAAGCGAAGCCAGCGTAGTAGCAGTTTCAAAGGCGATGGGTACATCCATGGGTAGAAACATATGGACTTTGGAAAGAGCCAGACTGAAAAATTAGTGGAAGTTATATCCTATCAGAACTCTTTCTGCTTTCAGTAAAATCCCTGTGGTAAACTGATGCCCTGCATCGACCAGAGAATTGGATTATCCAGTGAGCGATATAATACTGATAAATGTTACTGGCCGGGACAAGCCGGGACTCACCTCGTCCATTACCTCCATCATGGCCGACTACGGTCTGGAAATTCTGGATATTGGTCAGTCTGTGATCCACGATACCTTGACCTGGGGGATTCTTATTCGCCTTCCGGACCTGGCTTCAGGTAATGGACATTCCGCTACGGTGCTGAAAGACCTTCTTTTCCATTTCCATGAAAGTGACCTGCAGTTCAGTTATCAGCCGGTTTCTGAAGATGATTATGAACATTGGGTGTCGGAGCAAGGCAAGAATCGCTATATATTGACGTTGCTATCACGCAATGTGACGGCAGAGCAAATTGCCAGAGTATCTGGCATTACTGCGGCTCATGGTTTGAATATTGATCATATTTCCCGTCTTTCCGGTCGTCGTTCACTGAAAACTGCTCTGCAAAATAGAGAGAATGACAGTCGCCGTTCATCTTGCCTGGAATTCTCGGTCAGAGGAACGGCACCGAACCTTGATAAGTTGCGGGCAGACTTTCTCAATCTAACCGCTGACCTGGATGCAGACGTAGCATTTCAAGAAGACAGTATTTATCGTCGAAACCGCCGACTGGTTGTCTTTGATATGGACTCCACCCTGATCGAAGCGGAAGTCATTGATCTGTTGGCGGAAGCGGCTGGTGTAGGTGCCCAGGTTGCTGAAATTACTGAACGGGCGATGCAGGGAGAACTGGATTTTAATGAAAGCTTCCGTGAACGCCTGGCTATGTTAAAAGGTCTTGATGAATCTGTTCTGGCGGGTATCGCCAGAGAATTACCTTTGACGGAAGGTGCAGAAACGCTGATTCAGACACTTCGTTCACTGGGATACCGTACAGCCATTCTGTCTGGAGGGTTTACCTACTTTGCCCGCTACCTGCAGGAAAAGCTGGGTATAGATTATATCCATGCTAATAAACTGGAAGTTACTAATGGCAAGGTTACCGGGCAGGTGACAGGTGAGATTGTTAATGGTGAACGGAAAGCAACACTGTTGCAGCAGATTGCCTCGGAAGAGGGTATCTCCCTTAATCAGGTGATTGCCGTGGGTGATGGGGCTAATGATCTACCTATGCTCAGTGTGGCAGGGCTGGGGATTGCATTTCGGGCCAAGCCAATGGTGAAGCAGAGTGCCCGGCAGTCAATTTCTACATTAGGCTTAGACAGCATTCTTTATCTTCTTGGCTTCAGTGAGAAGGACCTTGATTCTCTGGGGGGGGATAGTTCCTGATGCAGCCTATAACAAGATGTTTGCGATGGATGAGTGGATAAGCTGGCAGGACCATTGCCCATATTGCGGGGAGCGCATCGAATTGCTTTTGGATGCGGGTCTTAACGACAGTACTGAATCATTGATATACATTGAGGATTGTCAGGTATGCTGTCGGCCCATTGTTGTAATGCTCTCTATCGATGACCAGGGCAGCTTTTACTGTCAATTAAAGACGGAGTCTGACGCTTGAAATGAGGCGCGAAATGAAAAGCATATGGACATGGAGCAAAAGTCTGATGACTACTGCGGCCATGGCAATGGCACTTTTAACACACAATACTGCAGCTATGAGTCAAGCCGAGGCAAAGACCATGACTTGGCAACAGACTGTCGATAAGGCAAAAGGTCAAACTGTTTATTTTAATGCCTGGGGGGGCAGTGAGCAGATCAATGATTATATTGACTGGGCTGCTGAGCAGATCGATGAGCGCTACGGTATCACTCTGGAGCATGTCAAAGTCAGTGATACGTCCAGTGTTGTCAGTCGTGTTCTTGCTGAAAAAATGGCTGGACGCAAAGACAGGGGAACCGTCGACCTGATCTGGATTAATGGTGAAAACTTCCGGTCCATGAAGCATAACGGGTTGCTTTATGGGCCCTTTGTTCGAGAGCTACCTTCATTTCAGGGGGTAGACCCGCAGCAGAATCCTACCACCATACTGGACTTTGGGGAGCCGGTTGATGGCTTGGAGGCTCCATGGGGTATGGCGCAACTGGTGTTTATTTATGACACTGAAACAGTAAATAAACCGCCAGCTAATGCTTCTGAACTTCTTGAGTTTGCCAGAAAGCATAAAGGGCGTGTGACCTATCCTTTACCGCCAGATTTCATTGGAACAACATTTCTCAAGCAGTTGTTGAGTGAATTGACGACAGAGCCAGATGCGTTATTGAAGCCAGTCTCTGAAGCTGATTTTGAAGCAGTTACATCACCTTTATGGCGCTATCTTGATGAGATTCACCCGCTGTTGTGGAGAGAAGGAGAAACGTTTCCGGCAAATAACCTGGCACTGACCCCCATGCTGGATGACGGTGAAATTTTACTTTCAATGACGTTTAACCCTGCCTATGCGAGCTCAGCCATTGCCAGTGGTGAATTACCGAAAACGGTAAAAACCTATGTTCACGATAAGGGAACGCTTGGGAATACTCATTTTCTGGCCATTCCTTTTAATAGCAACGCGACGGAAGGAGCCCGAGTGGCTATTAATTTTCTGCTATCTCCTGAGGCTCAGGCACATAAGGCCAATCCGGATGTCTGGGGAGACCCTACCGTACTCAGTATGAGCAAGTTAAACAGTCTGGAGCGTAAACGTTTTTCGAGTTTGCCACTGGGCCCCGCAACGTTGTCTCCTGAAGCTTTAGGCAAAGCACTTTCAGAACCTCATAGCTCCTGGGTTGCTGTACTTGAGGAAGCCTGGAAGACAAGATATCGCCAGTGAGTTTTGTTCACTCCTTCAGGAATGTATCCAAAGGATTTCAAGTTGCTACGCGGCGGCAAATAAGCGAAGCCCCGTGAGAGCAAACGCAGCAGCCCTCGAATGACGGGTATAGTCGATCAATAACTTCTGCATACACTGAATATTAAGATATGAACCACAAAGTCACTAAGGCCCAAAGTTTTGTTTGGTTGTTCTCATATTGTTTTTGGAGCCAGCCAATGCCTTTTTTTCTTTGTAATGGGATGGTTCGCCCCACCTAAACGGCTTCGATGAGCCAGACTGGCATTTTGACCAGAAACGCAACGGTGAGGCGAACCAACCATGACTATTTCAGTACTTGGTATCGATATTGGCAAGAACAAACTCCATTTTTATGGTGTCACCGATGAGGGTGAAAAAGTGTTCAGGAAAAAGCTGAACCGTGAAAAGGTGATTGAGTTTATAGCCACTCTTGAGCCCTGCCTGATTGCGATGGAAGCCTGTGGCGGTGCTCATTACTGGGCCAGACGTTTTCAGGAATATGGTCATCAGGTCAAACTGATACCCCCTCAGTATGTGAAAATGTATGTAAAAACCAACAAGAACGATTACAACGATGCTGAAGCTATTTGTGAGGCCGTTGGTCGTCCAAGAATGCGATTCGTGGCTGTGAAAACTCAGGAACAGAGTGCATGGCAACTATTACACCGGTTTCGTCAGCAGGCAGTTGAACAGCGCACTGCATTGGTCAACCAGATCAGAGGTGCGCTACTGGAAGAAGGCATCGCGATCCCTCAGGGGATAGGTAAACTGCGAGCTCAATTACCCCGGGTACTGGAAGATGCCGAAAATGGCTTACACGATCTGACACGCTCGCTGATTCATGATCACAGCAAGCAGCTGAAAGCACTGGATGAGCGCATCAGTGACTACGACGATCAGGTACAAGAGCTGGCTGATAATGACGATATTTGTCGTTTG
>OODV01000118.1 GCA_900299555.1 uncultured Endozoicomonas sp. | reverse complement strand
GAGTCATCAGAACATTGCTGCAGTCGGGCTGGCCAATAAAATTGCCCGTATTGCCTGGGTGGTGATGACCCGACGGGAAGCTTATAAAGCGGCCTGATCCTGATAAAGGTCAGGCGTTAACGGAAACACAAACACTGAGGCAACATGTGTTGCCCACGATTGCGAAGAGAATGAGTTATTGATGGCAAACAGGTAAAAACCGACAACCTGAAACCTGAACGAAGGCCCGACTCTTTGAAGTCGACTCTGTGATTAAGGACAGGTTGTGCGGATTCCCATCAGGGCCAGGGGCTGCATCACAACAGCACCGTTAACAGGCCGGATATATGTGGGCAGTTATCTTTGTTTACCAATCAGTAAAACAGGCTCTTGCAAAACGGGGCGAACCATATATGCCTTCGTGTCTTTGTGGTGCAAAAAAAATCAACCAAGCACAGACAGGTCGACCTTAACCGGCATACCTGTGGTCATGGACTCCACCGCCAGAATGGTGGCCAGGCTATTGGCCATCAGGCACTCATAGCTGACGCTGGGAGTGCCACTCTTCAGGCCTGCCAGCCAGGTTTGCAGCATGGTTTTCTGCCCCTTATCCTGGGCTGGCAGCTTTTTATGGTTCTTGTCCAAATCACCACTGAACAGCACCGCCTGCTTAAAGTCATGGATAATGGCTGAACGACCACCGCCGAATACTTCAACGTACTCCTTTTCGATGGCTTTAGAGCCATCAGCGGTATAGGTGATACAAGCAATACTGCCATTGGCAAAGGTCAGGGTAATCACCAGGTTATCATTCAGCAGTGCTGATTTACCCGGTTTGGCGGTACCCACGGCATAAACAGAAACCGGCAGGGAGTTGGCCAGCGCCGATGCCAAATCGACAAAGTGGCAGCCCTCGCCAATCATCCGACCACCACCCAGTTTCGGGTCCTGAATCCAGTGATCCATGGGAATAGCGCCGGCATTGGTACGGATATTAATCACCAGCGGGCTCTTTACCCCGCTGAAATGTGAATTAACCACTGTGGTCAACGGTGCAAAGCGGCGGTTAAAGCCCACCATTACCTGCCGGTCTTTGGCCTTGCCATACGCCTGATGAACCGATGCCAGCTCTTCTACGGTCAGGCCCAGGGGTTTCTCCACATAAACATGCTTGCCCGCCTCCAGAGCTGCAACCACGGCACTGGCATGGGTATCGTGACGGGTGGTAACCAGAACCGCATCGGTTTCATCACCCAACACATCGGAGTAGTTGCCAGCACAGAAAGAAAAACCAAACTGGTCAGCGACACCTTGGGCAGTCCGACCACTGGCAGTCACCAGCCCACGAAACTCAATGCCCGTTTCGTTCTTCAGAATCGGTAACAGTGACGCAGTGGCATAATTACCGGCACCATAAAATGACAGGCCCAGCTTACTTTTATCCACCGGCTTTGGCTGCAGAGTAATGACTGAGGAGCCAGTGCCCGCTTTTGCTGCGCCCTTGGCTTCACCTTTTCCTTCAAGGTAATTCAGCACAATACCCAGGTAAGGCTCTCTTTTCTGACCTTCGATCAGGGCATAGGCTTCACCCGCCTGCTCAAGGGAGTATCGGTGGGTAATCAATGATTGAATATCCAGCTTCTTCTGGGCAATCAGCTCCAGAAATGTCTGCATATTCCGCTGCTCGGTAAAGCGCACATAACTGAGCGGGTAATCATGGCCGCCCTCTTCATATACCGGATCATAACGACCTGGCCCGTAAGAGCGCGAGATCACCACGCTGATCTCTTTTTTGAAATAGTCTTCACGGGGAATATCCATTCGCACCGCACCGACCACCACCACCCGGCCTTTCTCTCGGGTTACTTCACCGCACAGTTCAATGGGCTGGTTACTGCTGGTGCCAGCACATACCAGCACGCCATCGACTCCATGGCCTGATGTCAGCTCTTTACAGGCATTGATCACATCGCTACCCGGTTGCAAGCCAGTGGCACCATAAGTTTCAGAAAGCTTAACCAGCTCTGGGTCAAGGTCGGTGCCAATCACATGGCAACCATTCGCACGTAACAGCTGTACAGCAATTTGCTCCAACAGACCAAGCCCAAGTACCAGGAATGTTTCACCCAGTTTAGGCTCCGCCAGCCGTACACCCTGCAATGCAATGGAACCCAGTGTGGTGAAAGCGGCTTCTTCATCTGTCACCCCATCAGGAATACGTACCACCAGATTCTTGGGCACAGCAGCGAATTCTGCATGATTGGCATAACCGGCACCGCCGCAGGCCACACGGTCACCGGGGCGGATACCTTCCACCAGACCACCCACCGCCACTACCTCACCGGCAGAACTGTAACCCAGAGGGCTGGGTGCATTGAGGCGTGTACTAACTGTTTGCAGGGTTTTGCTAATGCCTTCCGTTTTCAGCTTATTAATGACCTGCTTCACCAGATCAGGCCGTGCCTGGGCTTTTTGCAGCAGGTTTTTTTTGCCCATATCGATTTTGGTTTTTTCCGTTCCTGCACTGATCACAGAAGCCGTGTTGCGAACCAGAACGAAAGAATCTTGCAGGGCAGGAACGGGCACATCGGCAATATTGATTTCGCCGGTGCGGAGGGTTTGGGTGACTTGCTTCATTTAAACAACAGCCTTTTGAACAAGCAGTTTATATTTTCGGTTAATGGTGTATTCAATATCGGGTACTTCAACAACAGTGATATCAAGCTGGTTACCCACTTTTTCTTTTATTTCGTTTTTAATCTTAACTTTATGCTGATCAGTAAAAGTAGGAAGAGGGACTACACGAACTTCCAGTTTGCCAACTGTATCTTGATAATATTGAAAGTTACTGATGTGGTCATAAATATCGTTATGCATATTTAATGCAGTCGTGGTGACGAAACCGCCATTGAATGTGTATATTTTTTCTCCATCCCAGCGACCTGTGACATTTTTAAACGTTAAACCAATATGACCACAGTCTGGGCAAGTCTCGCCAACATATTCAGCATAATCACCAGTCCGATAACGGATAAAAGGCATAACGGTATTGATAAAACCAGTACCAACCAATTCTCCGATCTGGCCTGGTTGAGTGACCTGCTGACCAAGTTCATCAATAAGTTCTGCATAGCCATACAGGGGAAGAGCATGGTAGTTTTCGCAGGTTGTACCTTCACCAGCAAGAATTAGCTTTTCACTATGGCCATACCATGTGTACATTCTGATACCAAGTTCGTTCTGTATTAATTCTTTATAGGCTGGTAGTACATTTTCACTGCCACATAAAAAAGCTTGAACACAGTTCAGTTTAGTTCCTGTTGATAACGCTCGCTTGGCTAATTGGAAAGCAGCACTTGGGTAAGCATGGATAAAAGGAATCTGTTTGCGTTCTATGAAGTCGATAACGAAATCGAGGTATTCAGTTGACTGATTGAAATTATCAAACTGATACTCCTTCATTAGCCGATTAATAACTACCTTCTTGCCATGAAGTTTGTGGTTGCGCAAGACTGCCCGCCAGGATTTATCAATATTAAAAGCAACTTTTGACCAATTGTGAGTCATCCAGAACCATTCAGTACCTTTGCGATTTTTATTTATATAAAAGGCTAAGGGTTTTCCTGATGTGCCGCCAGTTGTTATATAATCAGCATTTTTTGTTGTTCTTATGATATGTTTTGAATTTGAAAGCACAATCTCTTTGCTAATAAATTGGCAATCAGAAATATCTAAAGGATATTCACTGTAGAAAGAAGTCTTCTTTGCTTCAGATAAAATTGAACTTAAGTTTTTATCGATTATTATTTCGATATTCCTAATATCCTCTCTTGCTATTTTTGAATTTTTTTTTGCTTTCTAAAAGAGTTGCCAAATATTATAAGGCTTGGGAATAATCTAACAAAGTAGCCAAAAATATTTACAAAGGAAATATTAGAGAACGAGAAAAACCTCATATAACAGCCTTGATTGCCTGAATAAAATTATTTTCAAAACAGTCCAAAGTATAATTCTTTGAGTAATGCAAGTAAGAGTTTTTGCCAAGTTTCGAAATCTTATTTCTGTCAAGCAAAAGTTTTTTTAGGCATCTAGCAATACTTTCAGGCGACTGTTTATCACATAAGTAACCGTTAAAATCATTTTTCACTAATTCTGATATAGCCCCTTCGTCGGTAGAAACAATTGGCAAGCTATAAGACATAGCCTCCAATATACTCAATGGAAAACATTCATTCTTAAAATAAGTAGGCAGTATGAACACATCAGAAGACAAAAGCAATTCTTGTTTTTTATCACCATAAACAGGCCCAAGTAGCTCAACGTCTTTATCAAGATCTTTTTCTTTAATAAATGCCTGGCAAGAATTCAAAAAGCTTTTTGATGGAGAATCTCCAGCCAAAAACGCTCGAAAAGGTAGTTTCTCTTTTTTTAAAATATCGCAAGCCTTTAAAAAATCAAGTGCACCTTTAGATGGCACAAGGTTAGAAATATATAAAATTATAGGATTGTCTGCACCATATTGAGTTCGGTGCATTAAGTTATCACGAATACCATTAGGAACTATGTGAATATTATCTCTATTTACTAAATCACCAATATCTGAAACCAATATTTCGGAAAGATGAAAAACGTTACATTTAGAAAAAACAAAATTATAGAAAAATCTTTTTATTTTATTTTTTGATATTTCTGCTTTGATACCTTTTCCATGCAAATGAATGACTCTATTTTTGCAAAATAGTTTGGATATAAATAAAATGATCGAATCTTTATAAAAAGCACCGCCGTGGGGGGATAGAGTAATGTATATGGCATCATACTTATTAACAAATAATTGGCGTAAAATATTTAATAACAGTATGATAAAAGAAGCCCCTTTTTTAATACTCCACCCCCCTAAGTTTTCTAGACTCTTTGCTAGAGAAATATTTAAAAAAGTGCATGAAAATTCTTTATTTATTTTTTCTGAATCCTTGATGTTTTTATTAACTATAGAAGCACCGTGAACTGGTGGTGGTAGTTGCATTAAAAATAAAATTTTTGGCTTCATAAAACAGACCTTATAGCTTTGACGATACCATCTGCTGCAGCTTGGTAATTATATTTCAGCGAACTCTTTCTTGCTTTCATGGAAAATACACTATACTTATCATCATTCGTAAGCAACTCAATAATTTTTTTCGACCATGTTGTTACATCTGGTTCTAATATAAATCCGTTGACGTTATCTATAACAAGTTCTCCTTTGACACCTGCATATGGAGTTGTAATAACCGGCATGCTAGCTGCGCAGGCTTCATTAGCAACCAATCCCCAGGCATCTCTTTTAGTTGGAAATAACAGGATTTTACACTTGGAAAAGTACTCAGGAAGTTGATCTGGCTGGACAAATCCTGGCGATAAGTATTTGATATGAGAATCTTCAAATGCTTGAATTGTTTGTTTATAAAGTATGCCATTACCAATCAATAATATATTTATATCTGGTAATGTCTTTTTTATCTCCATAACAACATCATGCATAAAAAATGGAAGTTTACCATCTATAAATTGCCCACAGTATAATAAATCAAATTTTTTATTGGCATCACTATAAAACTGATCATTATTTGCACATAGATAGGAATGGTAACATCTTTTACTATCTTTTGCTTTGGGCGTATATTGCTGAAAAAGTGTAAAGCTTTTATCACTAACACCAATAAATGCATCGCTACGGGGATAGACTAGTTTTCTGAGTAGCTTATGATGAAATTTCAAATTAACTTCAGAGCCAGGCCATGCATCGGTATAAGCAATATGTTTTTTTCTGAATATCTTTGCATAAAGAAACGCAAGAATCATTGGCAGGTTAAACCCGCCGGTGATAACAATATCTGGCTTTTCTTTAAATAAGTAATTTAAAATTCCAAAACCAATATAAATTGTTTTTGCTCCAATTGTTAGTTGTGTTGAATTTAAAAATATTTTTTTGTATTTTCCAAGATCAAACTTCCAACTTCTATTTTTTTCAATTGATCTACAATAAATAACTGTGTAGTCTATATGTGCTGTTTTTCCAACAATTTCATGTATTTTTTCACGGTATGGTGCAGGTATGTTTGTAATAAAAAAAACTTTATGCATTACTTATCACCTTGTCATATGCACTTATAACTCGATCAACATAACCACAGTTCTTCTCTGTATTAAAAAAGTTATCTAGTCCCAAATAAAATTTATACCAGTCAAACTCATTGATAACTTTATCTATAGCCCCCCTTATTGCACTAGATGATTTTACATTGACTACATATCCAAGGTTATAATTGATAATATCATCTTTATTACCACAGTTTTCCGTAACAATTACTGGTGTCCCAGCCGATAATGCTTCGTTAACAGCTAGGGAATAATTATCTGCCAAGCTAGGTAAAACGAATAATTTATATTTATGTAATAACCTGTTAACTTCTAAGTTACTTTTCGATCCAAGAAAATTTATATTATTGAGTTCAAAATATTGCTTAAATATGCTTGTTTGACTGCTGCGGATTGGGCCAATTAAATCTAAAGTGTAAGGACTATCTTTAACTGCATCAATTAAGTAGTGAACACCTTTTTCCAAACAAATCTGGCCAACATAAACAATGCTCTTATTATTGGTATTCGATTTTTCCTCTATGCTTTTTTTTACATTTTCTCCCAATCTGCAACCTATAGGGCCGTACTTCAAGATATGATATTTTTTGTTAGGAAATAACCGTTTGTAAGTGCTGGCTGTAAAATCAGAGGCTACCGCAATATTTTCTTCAAATGAAAAACACTCATTCTGATCTATCATGAGATTTATTTTTGATGAGTCGTTTATGTTAAAATTTTCATATTCGGAGTTATATATCTCATTAACAAAGCTAGGTTCTGCTTCATAAAACTCAGCAAGTGTAGGAATGCCCATATTAAGCTTTAATTTTTCTACCACTTTTGCAGTATAGAATGGCCAATAATGAATAATATTGGTTTCTGAAAAATCAATTTTTGAAAAAAAATAGTTAGCTAGTCTGGATTCTATATATCTCGAGTTATAACCTAACTTTCTACCAATAATATTATTGGTATATGAAATTAGGGTAAAAAAATCTAAAGTTGATGCGCTGCTTGGTACTTTTTTCCGGTTTGGTAGGATTTTATTGAGAATACTGCCTTCTCTTGCTGAGTAAAAGGTAAAATATTCCACGTCAATATTTTTGCTTAATAACTCTCTATACAACCCAACAGAGTGATCTGGTCTTGCTAATAATTTAACTTTCATTTTCATCGAAAATAGTTGTTGAAATGTTTTAATGCGTAATTGCAATAATCAAAAAAAATATAAAAATAATTGATTTCAATAAGGAAGTGATTAAAGGAAACAGGTATCAAAAAGAGTATACAGGTCCATATTCTTTTATTCTTTGGTATGGAGCGACTAAGGCAAATTGTCAGCAAGATCTTAAATAGAACCAGACAGAATAAAGCGGTTTTATTTAAAGCACCCATCTTTACTAGCAAGATTGTTAATGTAGCAGAAATGACTAGAGTAAAGCTTAGAACTTTAGCAAAAAAGGCGGATTCATTATTCTTAATTGAAATATAAAATATATAATTCACATAGGCTTGGAAAAGAATGAATATCAAATAATAGTTAAGAAAAAAACCACTGGAAATATAGTTCTCACCGTAAATTATTAATATGATTAGAGGCGAGAAAAATGTAATGACGAGCACACCTATCGTATTATAAATCATATAATTTAGGTAGTTCTTGTGATTTATTTTATCAACGTTCGAATCAAGGAAAAAATGCAGGAATGGTAGGATAATCATAGCTAATCGATTACCCAGCACCATTTCATTTGATTCTGCATCGTTAATAAATGCTAATAAAACTACCTCGTAAGAAACTATTATTAAAACTAGTACTTTTGTAAAAAAAACGCTCTTTTGTGCTTTAAACTCATTCAACAGTCTGCTGAGACTAATGCGCCCTGAAATAAAACCTCTCACCCATCTTGTTGTTTTAAATCCACCAAAACGAATTGAAAAAAACAAAACAAATGCTGTAAGTAAAGTGGACTGAAGAAAGTTGATATAAAAAATATAGATTTTGTTTATATTAAAGTAATAAAAGCAAAGCAAAAGACAACAAACTGAAAGCTGTGAAATAAATCTTGATGCAATAATGTATTGGCTTAAATTACAGGCATACAGATAATAATCCAATGTAATTATTGGTAGAAATAAAATTATGGAAAGAGGCAATATATCAAAATGCCATTGGCCACTGCTAGATAAAAAAATAGCTAATGCTATTAAAGACGTAATTATAATAACCCATGTACGCTGATAAAATAGACCTGTATATACAAAACCTTCATTCCCACCGTTTAGGTCAACAATGTTTTTCTTTTGATATGAGAAGAATGAAAGTTCTAGCAGGTACCCAAAAAAAACCATTATTGTAGTATATTGAACGAAGTCATCAGTGCCCAGTATTCTTGAAAGAGTTGAAATTACAATAATACCAAGAAGTTTGTTTATCAGTTCGACAAAAGTAAATAAATACACAATCACTACAGCTCTTTAATGAGATTGCTAAATTTTTCTGACAGAAATGCATGCCCCTTGTTGTTTAAGTGAAAATAGTCTTCTAATAACATGTCATTGGTTAATGGTGTTCTCATATCAAAATAAAATACTCTGCTATCAACTTGTTCCTTTAAAAACATGTCGAACTCATCGAACCTTGCTTGCGTTCCCGGGAATAATTTTTCATTTATTTGTGATGGAGATATTAAAATTATTTTCGAATTTTCATGTTTTTTTATAATTTTTAAAATGTTGTTTTTAAGAGTAGCTACAGGTGTGGCAGGCTCCAGATTTTTAGTTCTGTATAAATACAGTCTTGCTATTGTCCTTATTAAATTTTCTATTCTTTGAATGGCATGTTTGATTTTTTTTTGCTGTAGTATGGCCTTGGGTCTAGTTTTTCTTTTCTATATCTTTTTGGAATAATTTTTGCCAATAAATTGTTTTTGGAGTAAGTTCCTTTACAGTCCACATTACCTAATGCAATGATAACATGACTAAAAACAGTTTGTTTTTGATATAAGTCGCCTTGCTCTTTAGCAACCTTATTTCCTGTTCTAAGAAAATCTAGATAGTCGCTTGATGTCATCCCTGTTGCAGAATGATCCAAAATTTCAAAATTAATCTTTTCGATTGCTAAATGAACAAATGATTTTTTATCTAACTGTCCAAAACCGCCACATACACTATCAGCGATCAATAATATCATTTTGCGTAACCACTTCAATATTTATCAAGAGCAAGTTATGCCAATTCTATTTTTACATCGTGAGATGACTTAGCTCCATCTATCACGGGCTGTATACATGCTCCAGAGTTAGAAAGTGGAATTGTTTTTAATGCTGCCTTGCCTTGTTTCCAATGGGAAGTAATTAATAATATGACTGATAATGTGTACGGTGAAAAATATGATCCAACATTATCTGTAAACATCTGCATGGCTAGTATTGTTGTTAATATCTTTCCTGTCTTGTTGGTATTAAAGAAAAGCACAGATAATAAAAGTAAAACGGTTACTAATCCAAATATTCCAAGATCATAGAAGTATCGCAAGTACTCGTTATGAACCGCTGCCATACTTTCTTCTTTGCCTAAGTCAATTAACAAGCTAGAACCTGATCCGACTCCCATACCTGCAAATAAGTTATTAAAGTCAAAATCATTAAAGATTACAAGCCAATGATATACTCGGCCACTTGTATGTTGTGCAAATATTCTTGTTTCACCTAGCATTGTAATTATTATTAAAATAGAAGGGAGCCCGATTACAACTAGTTTTAGTATATTCTTTTTGTCAATGTGAAGAAGAATATAAAATACAATATAGCTAAGCAGTGTAATCCTTACCTGCATAGCAAGAAGCAGTATAAAAAACAATATCTCTAGAAGCCTATATACCTTCCCTTGGAGCTCATTTAACATAAGCAACACTAAAAGGACCATAAAGGCTGACAAAATACCTCCAGCACCATTTATGAAACTATAACCTCCACTTTTTGTTGTTGCTAGGATAAAAGTGCCATAAGTAGCTACCATGCATAATATTAAAAAACGTTTATTAATCTCTTCTTTGTATCCAAATAACCCAATAAATAAGCAAATTGATAGAAAGTATGAATAAAGCTCAAAGACAGCATTGTTGTTTATAATGCCATAGTGAAAATATTGTGCACTGTAAATTAAGCACGTAAACAAAAGTATTAAAATAAGTACAAAGTGTTCCTTTAAAATCTTTATCATTAGTGGTAGGTAGAAAAAAAATCCTATGGCAATTGCAACCATTGTGATTTTGTTTCTCATACCTACCTGGAAAAATGTAAGTAAGGATAGTATTGTTACTAACAAAAAAATTAGAACATTACTAATATTGATAGTTGCATTGATGTTTTTAATCATTTTGACGATATTTTAATAGTGAGTGGTATAGTTCGGGGTCAAGTCTTTCATTGTGCATAAAAGGTAAGTACATGACCAAATGAAATCATATATTTTCCTGTCCGCAGGCCTCAGAGGGCTTGGCGCCGCCCTGAAAAGCAAATGGTCATGTACTAAACCCCAATTCCTCAATGCATTAATTTACCAAATACCCTTGGTACCCACTACGAAGCCAGCCGAAGGCTTAAACCGCTTAAACTGATAATGATCAACCAACAGCACATATACATCTGCTTTAGAAAATGCCGTATCCAGATTAACCAATTCAAAATCCTCTTTCACGCTTTCAACATTGGGCTCAACGGCAATGATTTTACAACCCAATGTATTAACCAGTGTTCTGGTAATATGCAGTGCCGGGCTTTCCCTTAAGTCATCAATATCTGGCTTAAATGACAAGCCAAAACAGGCAACCGTCACGTCTTCCCGTTTTTTATTGGGATTATCAGCCAAAAACTGCTCAACTTTCTCATTAACCTTATCAATCACCCATGCAGGCTTACTGTCGTTTGTTTCCCGTGCCTGGCGGATCAGCTTGGCTTTTTCGGGCGTTTTACTAACGATAAACCAGGGGTCAACGGCGATACAGTGACCACCCACACCGGGGCCAGGCTGAAGGATATTTACCCGTGGATGACGGTTAGCCAGTTCGATCAGCTCCCAGACATTGATATCCAGTTCATCACAGATCACAGATAGCTCATTAGCAAAGGCGATGCTCACATCACGGCTGGCGTTTTCTGTCAGTTTGGCCATTTCAGCCGTACGGGCATTAGTGATGATACATTCACCCATAACAAAGGTTTTATAAAGTTCAACGGCTTTTTCTGAACTCTCGCGATTAATACCGCCAATCACTCGGTCATTATCAACGAGTTCCCGAACCACCTGACCGGGGAGAACTCGCTCCGGGCAGTGAGCTATGTACAAATCCCCCTTTTGACCTTCATTAACTGGCACCATCAAGTCAGGCCTGGCTTCTGCTATCCACTCTGACATTTGTTCAGTAGCCCCCACGGGGGAGGTGGATTCCAGAACGATTAAATCGCCTTTTTTCAGAACCGGAGCTATGGCTTTGGTGGCTGCTTCTATATAACTGAGGTCGGGCTCGTTGTTTCCTTTGAATGGTGTAGGTACTGCAACCAGAAACGCATCCGCTGGCTCTGGTGTTGTGGTTGCCTTGAGGTAGCCTGCGGTTACGGCAGCCCCGACCAGCATGTCTAGATCAGGTTCAACAATGTGGATTTTGCCTTCGTTAATGGTGTCTACGGCGTGCTGATTAACATCAACCCCAATAACGTGAGTCTTGCGACTGGCGAACATGGCAGCAGTCGGGAGCCCTATATAGCCCAGGCCAATAACGGAAACGGTTTGAAAACTTGATGGGAGCATTTTAGTCATATCTTTATAAAGGTTTCATAACGGAGACACGGAGGAAAAAGCTTTTCTCAGTGCCTCCGTGGCAAAAAGCGGAAGTTATTCTGGGGCAATCTCTTAGTAAGCTTTGAGGTAAGCAATAATTCAGGAGAGCAGTGCATCAATAATCCGCTGGCTGGCTTTGCCATCGCCATAGGGGTTGTGGGCAAAGCTCATTTTGTCATAGGCGCTTTGGTCGGTAAGCAGGGTGGCGCAGCTATTGACGATCTGCTCTACATCAGTTCCCACCAACTTTACGGTTCCGGCCTCTATAGCTTCTGGCCTTTCGGTGGTTTCGCGCATGACCAGAATGGGTTTGCCTAGCGATGGACCTTCCTCCTGAACACCCCCGGAATCGGTAAGAATGATGCTTGAACGATTCATCAGGTAGACAAACGGTAAATAGTCCAAAGGTTTGATCAGGTGGATATTATCAATGCCTGCAAGCAACCGGTTAACGGGCTCGCGAACATTAGGGTTCAGGTGAACCGGGTAGACAATCTGGACATCCTTGAATTCACGGGCGGTATTGGCCAGCGCCTGGCAAATTCGGTCAAAACCACTTCCATGGCTCTCTCTCCGGTGGCCAGTAACCAAAATCATTTTTTTGTCGTTATTTAGGAACGGAAAGAAATCAGCAATCGCTTTGTTAAGTTCTGGGTTTGTTTCCAGCTTATTCCGTACTTCAAGCAGTGCATCAATAACGGTATTACCGGTTACATGGATGTTTTGTGCCGGGACGGATTCAGCCAGCAGATTTTGACGGGATTGCTCAGTGGGGGCAAAGTGCCATTTTGTTAACACGCCGGTCAGCTTGCGGTTTGCCTCTTCTGGCCAGGGGGAGTAGAGATTACCTGTTCTCAGGCCAGCTTCAACATGCCCCACCGGAATCTGCTGATAAAAGGCAGCCAGGCTGGCGGCCTGTGTGGTTGTGGTATCACCATGAACCAGAACGGCATCGGGCTTACACTGATGCAGGACGGACTCCATTCCTTTAAGAATATTTACCGTGATGTCGGTGAGTGTTTGACCTGGCATCATGATATTTAAGTCGTAGTCTGGCTCGATCTCAAACAGCTCAAGCACCTGATCCAACATCTCCCGGTGTTGTGCAGTAACGCATACCTTTGCGTCGATATCCGGGTGGGCGTATAGCCGTTGAACCAGAGGAGCCATTTTGATGGCCTCCGGACGTGTGCCAAAGACTGTGAGTATTTTCATGAGAGGTCCTTAACAGGTGCACTCCACCCGCTTCGCTTTTTATGTTGGCAATAAATGAGATGCGTGAAACGCAAGAAATCGGCTCTGCAAACCAACGGAATTTACGGGATTTAGGGGTCTGCCCTACTGCGGTCGCTTAAGTCAAACAGACTCTGAGCAGTGGAAAAAGACGGTTACTTTTGCAAAAACCACACTACCGTCCTTCAACTTTTCGGTTCTTGCTGAGACAACCAGGTTTGCATTGTGGTGTATAGCTATCTCGTTGCGGTTATTGGCTGTATATGCACCGTCAACCACGCTGCCTGCCACATAAAATGCCAACCATTGAAAACTAACCAACGGGCCGGATATGAACAGACAGGGAAAAATAAGAGAGGCTTGTCAGCCTGATAATTACAGTGCGGTATTTTACGACAGTGATACTGTATTGCAAGCTCGGATCTCCGGGGGGGGAGTCGTAGATTTACAACGCTTTGCTGTAATTGCCGCAATAATGGCTGTTCTGCAGGGTATGTGCCCCAGTAGCTGGCGGTGCGAGGGTTGGTTTTTGGTGGGTGATTATGGCTTTGATAATGTGTCTTATTTATTAGACGATGTTTTTCTATTTAGTGATGAGTTGTGTGTTATGGGTTATTAACCCTTCGGGCGCTTTTCGCTACCCGCCACCCGCTTCCAGAAAAAGATTGGCTTGTGCTTTTACGGGGAGCGGGAAGCGGGCGGCGGGTAGCGCTTTAAGAAGCGCCGGAGTAGTAACCGGTGGAGTCGTAATACCCCTGGTTATAGCCATAGGTGTCTTTGGCTTTTGGATTGATCTTGTTCAGTACAGCTCCAGTGACCGGTGCCCGGGCCTGCAGCAGTCGGCCAACGGCAGTGCTGACGGCACTGGATTGCATACGGCCGGCTTCCACCACGTAGACCAGTCCGTCGCAGTGGCGGGAGACCATCAGCACATCGCTGACGTTCTGTACCGGTGGGCAGTCCAGCACCACATAATCGTAATGTTCCCGCAGTTTTTTCAGCAATGTCGAGAATCGTTCAGAAGCCAGCAGCTCCTGAGGGTTGGGTGGCACCAGGCCGCAGGGGATCACATCAATACCCTCCAGCTTATGCACAGCATCATTAACGTTGGCAGTACCGGCCAGCAGGTTGGCCAGCCCGGCAGAGCCCCCTTTAATTTGGAAGTTCTTGCCAACTACCGGGCGGCGCAGGTCGCAGTCCACCAGCAGGGTTTTACCCAGCTGGCCCAATGCCAAAGCAAGGTTAGATGCCGTGGAGGACTTGCCTTCGCCAGGGACAGTAGAGGTAACCGCAAACAGCCGGTGCTGCTGATCCATCGCGGTCAGGTTAATACTGGTCCGGATAGTGCGAACCGCTTCACCAAAGGCGTGCTGGCTTTTGTCGTTAAACAGGTTAAAGACATGGTCAAGCAGGCTTTTATCCGTGAGTTTCGGCAATACACCGAGTACTGGCAGGTTCAGCTTATCTTCCACATCTCTGGTGGTACGGATGGTGTTGTTGAGCATTTCCAGCAGGAAGGCAATACCGCAGGAGATCATTAACCCAAGCAGTGCCGCAATGCCAACAATCAGTTTCTTCTTGGGCTTGACCGGAATTTCTGGAACAAATGCTTTATCCACCACGCGGGCATTGGCGGTTTGCAGGTCACTGGTGGCCGAGGTTTCCTGGATACG
The DNA here is from genome assembly GCA_900299555.1 of uncultured Endozoicomonas sp. Taxonomy (GTDB): domain Bacteria; phylum Pseudomonadota; class Gammaproteobacteria; order Pseudomonadales; family Endozoicomonadaceae; genus Endozoicomonas. Next base: position 4,722 of record OODV01000118.1, on the reverse strand, counting down.
CTTGAAGAAGGCGTCGTACAGGTCTTTATTGGTCTGTACTTCACGCTCTAAAGCCCGCAGGCGGAACTGTTTACGGTTGATCTCCTGCACTTTGGCTTTCACCACGTTCACGGCAGCCTGCAGGCTCTTTTCATTGGCCTTGTCGATTTCATACTCCCGCTCAACCCCTTCCACAATGTTGCTGATCTGCATATTGAGGTTTTCACCAATACTTTCCAGCTCAGAGCGGGCAGAGATCATTTTCGGGTGTTTGGGGCCATAGCGGCGGGACAGTTCCAATACCTGTCGTTCCAGCTTGGATTCATCTTGCTTCAGATCCTGAATCAGCGGGTGCTGTAACACAGCCTGCAAGGTCTGGTTATCGCCTTTTCGCAGATGACCGGAGCGGATCTGCTTGTAAATGTTTTCAGAGACCGTGAGCTTGTTACGCACCTGTACCAGAGATTCGGTCAGAGCTTTCAGTTCATTACTGGAGACGGTAAGCACCCCTTCAATATCGATCAGCTGCTCTTCTTCCCGATAGTCCTGAAGTTCTTGCTCGGCTACTTTCAGTTTTTCAGAGAGTTCGCCCAGTCGACCCTGCATCCAGTCGGTGGCGTTTAACGTCAACGCCAGTTTCGACTCCATATAGGATTCGATATAGGCATTGGCAATAGCGTTGGCGATTTTTGCAGCCAGTTGCGGGTTTTCTGATTCCGCGTGAATTTTCACGATCTGGGTTTTACGCACCGGCTCAATGCTGACGTGGCTGCTCAACACATTGATGGTGTCCCGCATAATAATCGCCGCATCATCCCCTTCCTGCGGCGTTTCCAGACCAAACCAGCCCCGCCAGTTCAATAGCCCGGCGTACCATGATGCTTCTTGCAGGGTGGTGTTGAATTCCGGGTTGTTCAGCAGGTTCAGTTTGTTGACCACTTTTTCCAGCACACCACGGGATTTCAGCACCTCAAACTGGGTGTTCAGGTAGCTGTCGTTACCCCCTTCAATGCCATAGATCTCTTCAATGGAGACCACCTTGGCCTGTTCCTGCTCAATCTGCAGGGTGGCCGTGGCCTGGTAGGTGGGCGTCATGGAGAACACCACCAGTATGGCCACCAGGGTGACAGCGGCGGTAAAACCGGCAATGGCCCAGCGATGGCTGTTCAGTACATGAAAGATCTGTCGCAGATCGATGATGTCGTCACCCGGCAGGGCTTGGGGCCGGGATGGTGGCGATGAGGGTTTGGATTCGGTATTCATGGAGTTGTATAACCATTTAAAGCGGCTGTTCAGGAGCAGCACTAAAAACCAGGGTGATAAATCAGAAGAAGCTCTCGCTGATCACGATAATATCGCCGGGGAAGACGGAGTCGTTCAGAGACAGTTCCCGCTCCTTTGGATGGCCATCTTCTTCACGGGTGACCGTAATGCCGCGCTTGGATGCACGCTGGGTAAAGCCACCCGCCAGCGCCACTGCCTTTTCCAGGGTAAGGCCAGGCTCAAACTGGAAACCGCCGGGGGATTTAACCTCACCACTGACGAAAAATTTTCGATACTCGACGATGCCAACACTGACTCTCGGGTCAATAAAATAGCCTTGCTTCAGCCGCTTGGTGATCATCTGCTCCAGCTGGCCTACTGTTAAACCTTTGGCTTTAAACTCACCCAGAAACGGATAGGAGACGGTACCGGCATCGCTGAGGATCAGTTGCTTGTCCATATCCTCCTCACCGTATACCGAGATATTGATTTTATCACCGGCCCCCAGCTCGTAGCGGGAGAGGCTCATGGGTTCGGCGGCGGATAAATAGCCACTGAAGATAAGCAGCACAAGCAGCAGGCCTTTCTTCAGGCTTGAAAATGGGTTGAGCAAAACGGATTTCATCATTAAGACCTGGTTGGTGTTGCGTCTCGGAGTAATCTTCAATGGCCCTGAACGTCTTCTACTCGCAGGGTTTTCCGGAAATGGATAAAAAAACAGGCCGGATTTTACACCAGCCTGTGGAAGATAAAAAACCTTTGACGTTTTTTATCTCTGTGGGTTTACAGCCCTGTTAGAGTGCAATAGTGCCAGTCAGCATGTACGCACCGCGCTTATAGCTGTCGGCACCACCGTTAACCACTTTGTTGCTTTCGTCACGATCCGTGTAGTCGTAAGCCAGAGAAACAGTGGCATTACGCATCACGTTCCAGTCAACAGACAGGCCAAACCGGTTGATGGTACGGTCTTTCTGTAAGACACCGGAACCGTTTTCAATGTCTTCTTTGGTGAAGCTGTAGAGGGCATTCGTGGCAATTTTAGCGGTCCACTTGTGATTCCAGTTCAGGGAATAAGTCGAGCCGTCGGTAAACAGTGGATTGGTTGCACTTGGGTCTTCAGAGTCAAAACCGTAGTCGCGGCTGGTGCTCAGCTGGAATACTGAGTGCTCTAATGGCATATAGCTCACACCCACTTCCCAGCCGGTTGAGCTGTCTTTATCGATATTGGCGGCTTTGCTGTCACGCTCACGTCTACCCAGTTTGGCATAACCAGTGGTTTTGCCGGTGGCTTCCCAGTTGAGACCGACCAGATAGCTGATGACATCATAGCCATCCTGACCCGTTGCGGTGTAATCCAGTTCACGATTTTTGATTTCAATCAGGGCGTCGGTCTTTGGCATGAAACGGTAGTAAGCCGTGGCACCGTATTCAGTGGTTTTACGGTTGTTGCCTTCGGCGGAGCCGTTGGTTTCCTGGTACTTCTGCTTGTTATAATTACCAAACAGATCCACACGGAGCATCGCTTCCATACTGCCGAAACCGTATTTCAGGCCACCTTTAGTGCGGGTGTATTCTGGTGCTTCTTTATCAATTGCCCCATTGATGGTGGAGCCAGCATCGTGATAACGACCAAAATCAAAGTCTGCATCTAAACGGTTGCGGCTGTTGATGTCTTCGTGAATCTTTCCAGTCAGGCCGTAGTCGATGTAGTTGGCATCAGACTCGCTGGAGAACGAGGTGTTTTTAGCGGCCAGCGTGGCCTCGTAAGTGCTCATGCCTTTTTGCGCTTTGAAAGCCGCAGAGGCATCCAGTTTGTAGACCGCAGAGCCTTTATTGGCCAGTTCGCCGTTGCCTTCACGGTATACGTTGTCATCGTAGCCCAGACCAAGGGTTGCCATCGGGGTCATTTCGACGGGGCCGAGGTTAATGTGACCAGCGTCTTCTACCCCGGTTCCTGCTGTGGCACTTACTCCATAACCAGCCAATGCAACCGCTAAAGCCAGTCGATTAAAATTCAAACCCTTCATTAATTTTATTACCCTGTAGTCCAGTGATGACCGCCGATAGTGGCATATATAATGTCTGGTGAGGTCACACAGTGTGGCACCAACGGCCAAACCGCACTTTTACTAAGGAACAGGTTATAAAGCGAACCCTGCCCACTATGCGACACGGATTGTATTATAAAGAACATGTCAATATAATTTCCAGCTGGTATTGTACGACGTTACAAGTTTTTAGAAACTCGTCAAACCAGCATCATTTAAAGAAAGGCAATACTGGCAATTAGGTAACCCCTTGGTATGGCCTGCTCCTGGCTCGACTGAAATCGGAAGGACCTTCATGAAAAAACAATTTATTGCAGCCGCCGTTCTGGCAATGTCTGCAATGACAGGGGTGGCCCAGGCGGACCTGGCCACTGACCTCACTCAAATGCCTGCTGCCGATGCCCTGGCAAAGGCATTTCAAACTCAGGGAGCTTCCATTGAAGCCCTGATCGCTGATGCAGCCGGCCAGCTTGAAAAAAGCCCACAGCTGTTAAATGCCCTGATCAGCGCTGCAGTTAATGCCTACCCTGAACAGGCAGCACAAATCGTTTATTCTGCTGTGAGTGCCGCACCTTCACAAAAGGCAAGCATTACCAGAACAGCCACTGCACAGCTGGCCGACAACCCTGCCGCTCAGGCTGCCGTTCAAGAGGCTGCCGACACTGCTGAACAGCAGGTTGTCCAGGGTGGCGATACTGGCAGTGGTACAGAGACTGTCGCCGAACAGGGCGAGTTTGAAGCGGAAAATACCGAAGCGGAGGCTCCGGCTCCTGAAGCATCTACACCTCCACCAGCGTCTGGCGGTTCTACGGATAAGCCACCCGCCGTCAGCCCGAACTGATCAGTGGCAGGCTTCCGGTCTCCATCGGAAGCCTTCTTCAACTCCCTCCTTTATTACCCGTCAATTTTGATTCCTGTTCAGATAGCGCCTTTACTCTTCAAGCTGTCTTCCGTTGTCTTTTATTGTTATGACTGATACTGAACCGAAACTGCCTGAACATGTTGCCATTTTTATGGGTGGCAATAACCGGTGGGCGCAGCGCAAGTTGTTGCCGAGCCTGTCCGGCCATCGGGCTGCACTGAAAACGGTCAGGGCAGTGATCAAACGTTGTCGTGAACGGAACATTTCCTACCTGACACTGTTCGCTTTTTCCAGTGAAAACTGGCGACGGCCAGCCGATGAAGTGAACGGCCTGATGCAGCTGTTTCTGCACGCACTGGAAAGGGAAACCCATAAGCTAGGTGAGGGTTCAGAGGAGTTGATAGTGCTCTCGGTAGATAAATTCTCCGATTACTTTATCGTGAACTTCTTCTGATCTTGAAAAGCAAATAGATTGTTGAGCCAACCTCTTCAGACGTGTCCTGAAATTCAGGTTTTGCCTCTCTATACGCTGAGTAAAATGCTTACCAATAATATGTTTTTTCTCTGGTA
>OODV01000468.1 GCA_900299555.1 uncultured Endozoicomonas sp. | reverse complement strand
GCTGCGAGGCCTGGAACAATCTATGCGGCGAAGCTGGACGTCTATTCAGTTTATGCTCTCGCCAGTGGGCAGTTATACAGTAGTTAGAAAAGGCAATTGGTATAACAATCACGTTGATGATATCTATTCCAGCATCCTGGATAACATATAGATTCATTGAGTCGCCTATCAGGAAGCTGATAAACACTCGCCCCTCAAAAAACGCTAACCTTTTTGCAGGCTCTCTAGCCTTTACAATTCCACTATTCGCAAGTGCAGGCCTTTTCATTGCCAAAAGTAACGGTTTCCCAGAGCGATTTGAGCACCTGAACCCCTTTGCCTTAGAAGTAAGCAAGGCAAATTCATCAACATTTCACTCTCACTTCTCCAGAGGATTCCAAGTTTCAGAGCAGGCTGAAGGCAGAGCACTTTTCATTGGAGACTCAGTTTTACAACACTACGTAATTCCAGTAACCGCCGCTTTAAACCTTGAAGTAAGTGATGTGGATACTGTCAGCAGAGGCGGGTGTGTTCTACTCAAAGGCGTAGAATTTAAGGATCAATTCTCTGACATATCCTGCAATGAGCTAAGATCCAAGCTCTACCAAAGTGATAAGCGATACGAGTACGTTGTTATTTCACAGGCTTGGAACTCTTATGACTCATCCATATTGAATTTCCAAAACAGAGAGCCATTCAGTAAGTGGCGCCCATTTATCAGCCAAACTTTAGAACATTTCTCTCATCTAGTGGGCAAAATAATTCTGATTGGCTGGCATCCTGAAATTGCAGGCACTAATAGTATTCAGCCAACAATAACCCTCAATAAAGAGAAGTATATACATAATTTAAACTCTATAAAGGTAAAAAACATTTCCGAACTCCAGCATTCAAGTGCTTTTTTTCACAGCATCGCTCTTGAGAAGGGCATTTCTCTGGTAGAACCTTACAAAATTTTCTGTGAAAAAGAGCCATGTCAAACTGCTGATAAAAGCTGGTCCTTCTTTGCGGACAGTCAGCATCTAACAGGAAAAGCTACAAGTTTTGTAGCCAACCGAATAAATGAGCTACTAAAAGGACAACACAAAAACATAGTTTACAGCCCAAACTAGCGCTGTCACATCACTATTTTTGCATATTCAACGCAATGTCTGTAGCCAAACAGACATTGCTTTTCAGCAACTCAATATTTGTCGCCAGTGACCGCCCTTTGGTTGCTTCGTGCAGTCTTTTAATCAGCCAGGGTGTAATGGCTTTTCCTGTCACCCCTTCAGACACCATGTCCTGAAGAGATGCTTCCATAGTCACTTCCACTTCCTCCAGGGTCAGCGACTGCGATTTCTCAACCGGGTTGGTAATTAATACACCACCATCGACTCCAAGCGACCAACGGGCACGAAGAATATTGGCTACCTCTACCGGACTGTCTGCACGACAATCTACCGCCCATTGTGTTTCTCGGACGTAGAAGCCAGGCAGCTTATCAGTACCGTAGCCAACGACGGTAACTCCCATGGTTTCCAGATACTCCATCGTCAGCCCAAGATCCAGAATAATCTTGGGTCCTGCACAGACTACCGCCACCGGCGTTCTGGCCAGCTCCTGCAGGTCTGCAGAGATATCAAAGGTTTCCTGGGCACCACGGTGAACGCCACCAATACCACCTGTAGCAAAAATACGAATACCGGCCTTTGCGGCAATGATCATGGTGGATGCAACCGTGGTGGTGCCATTCTCACCCTTGGCCATCAGCCAGGGTAAATCCCGTCGACTGGCTTTATGCATCTCCTGACTGTGGCTTCCGATATAGTCAATTTCTGCATCTGAAAGGCCTGCTTTCAAGCGCCCCTTCAAAATGGCCGTGGTAGCAGGTACAGCACCCGCATCGCGGATGATTTTTTCCACGGCATGAGCCGTTTCCACGTTTTCAGGCCAGGGCATACCATGACTCAGAATGGTTGTCTCCAGGGCGACAACCGGCTGGCCTCTGGCCAGGGCTTTCGAAACTTCAGGACTTATATCAATGAATTGTAACGACATGGCAGTCTCCAAAAGTATGATTCGAAAACAAGCGCAGTGAATAATTTCTGCAATGCCTTTCCTGCCACTGGAAAGCTTGTGTTATGAACCAAGAAATCACAGAAGTCTTCTCTTTGAACTTTTATATCCTGCGATAACTTGCCTGAGCCACTACTTCTATTTTCTTGGCACTGAACAGGCAATAACTACAAAACGATAGCCATCAGGCAACCTTCTTTGCATCTTTGCGCCACTGCGGTAAACCCTTCAGGCGTCCTTGAAACTTACCCTCACGTTGACTCCAGAACATATCCAGGAGTATCGATAAATTTCATATAATACCAATTGCCTTTTCTAACTACTGTATAACTGCCCACTGGCGAGAGCATAAACTGAATAGACGTCCAGCTTCGCCGCATAGATTGTTCCAGGCCTCGCAGC
>OODV01000119.1 GCA_900299555.1 uncultured Endozoicomonas sp. | reverse complement strand
ATACCCACCTGTTCGAAACCAGTAGCTTCGGGCGCTTTCATGATTTTCCCCTAGGACGATGGCATGCGGTGTACATCCGATTTAGCTGATAGTGTTCCAAAGGCATATGGAACAAAGTCTTCGAAAAGGTCAATAAAGACTGTGATATGGAATATCTTATGGTTAATGGTTCAATCGTTCTGATTCATCAACATGGAGCCTCAAAAGAGAAGCACGAAATTACGAAACCGCTGGAAAATCAAGAGGTGGATTAATCACCATGATTTATATTGTCACTGGTGCATTGGGCAATCCGGTACGCTTCATTCTCACTGCAGGGTAAGCATCAGAGTAAGGTCAGGTTTGGAGGAATGTCAGCAGACTTAGTTCTCGCAGATAAAAGGGTATGGCGCTGATTCGTTCATTCAGTTTTCAGGAGTTAATTCAGCAGAAGATATGTAATAACGAATGCTGATACCATTTGTATTAAACTCATCACCTTCCATTTTTGCTGATGCAACAATACCCAGAGTTCGTAACTCTTTCCAATCAAAAGACAGATTAGCGAGCCCATCACACATGTCACTTACAATGTGTAGTTGGCCTTCCATTCGGTCGTGATTTTTTTCTTCTGTCTTGAAAATACCCCTATCCCAAATGATCTTCCAAGAAAAAATCGCCTTCTTCTATCTGCGTAACAAAACCGGTTCTTGAATTAATGAAGTATTTACTCTTCAAGAAGTCACCCGTCCTCTATTTACTTTCTGCAATAGATAACTGAGCTTGAATTCATGCTGGCCCTGGTAATACAAAACAAATACCAGAAGGAACAAAGCAAATTGCAGCCAGGCAGGTGTAGCCAGATAATTCAGCAGAACCCCCATGCCATTCATCAGTGCAGCGATAATCAGCAGAATAACCAGTGTCTGTCTTGGGCTGAAACCCGCACGCAAAAAGATATGGTGGGCATGTGTTCGATCAGGCTTGAAAGGGCTGTTACCCTTTTTGATGCGCCGAAGTACGGTAGAGACCATATCGATTAATGGCAGGCCTACAAAAAATAGCCCGGTGACTGCTTCAAATCGTGGGCCACGTGTTGCTGTAGTATGACTGCAGTAGCAGATCATCATAATCAGGGTGAACCCGATCATCATGCTGCCTGCGTCGCCCATAAAAATTTTTTGTCCCCGACTGAAGAGTTGAAGATTAAAGATCAGAAAAGCCAGAATGGCTGCCACCAGTGTGAAAACAAACTCCTGCAGGTGGGTATGAAACTCCATTGTGATCAGGATGGATACAAGAGCAATAATCGCAATGCCTGAACTTAATCCGTCCAGGCCATCGATCATATTCACTGCGTTGATAATTCCAAAACACGCGATCAGGGTAAAGGGAATCGCAATAAATAACGGCATGGTGATATCCCCCATGCCCACCAGGTTACCCAGGTTGGTAAAGATCAGCCCACTCCAGTACATCATAATGCCGGTGGCAATGAATGAGCACATCACCCGAACTTTGACACTGAGAGCAAACCGATCATCTAGCACGCCCACAACTGTGAGCAGGCCCGCAGAAACATAATACGCTGTGACCGCCACACCGTTTACCAGAAAAAGGAGGCCCACACATAGGATGGTCAGGTAAATCACCAGACCACCAATTAACGGCACAGCATCTTCATGAAGCTTTCTTCCATTTGGCTTATCCACTAACCCTATTCTTCTGGAAACAGGTATCAGGATTTTGATTAAGGCAAATGTCAGCCCAAAGGAGAAAACTGCCTTAAGAAGTGTTTGTTCCATAGTGTAGTTGGCATGAATAGAAGGTTTTGAGTAGTCAGTTTCCAGTTTGCAGAGTTAGAAGAGTAGTGAATCTGGTGTCGCTACAGGGAAAAATCATGAAACCCCGCACCCCGCGAGGACTTCAGACAGATATTGAGT
>OODV01000143.1 GCA_900299555.1 uncultured Endozoicomonas sp. | reverse complement strand
GCTGCGAGGCCTGGAACAATCTATGCGCCGAAGCTGGACGTCTATTCAGTTTATGCTCTCGCCAGTGGGCAGTTATACAGTAGTTAGAAAAGGCAATTGGCATTATAACCCGATAAAGTATTAATTTTTATCATGTATCCGAGCATGCAATTTCAAGTGATTGGATTGCTTAAATACCTTACTGCAACCCTCCTCAGAGCAGGAGTAAAACAACTTACTTTTCAACTGTTTTTTCATACAAAGCCCCTGCTTGCTTTGTTGACCTCCATTATTATCAACAGACCAAAATGGGTTCATAAAACTGGAGACACTCAGGCAATTTTCGGGACTAATAACAGTGACTTCATGCTCATGAAAAAGGCAAAAGGAGCCTAAAGGTTGAGATTGCGTACTAAATCTGACCTGCTCCACAAGGCTGTAACAAGAATTAAACCCATATGGCAGGATGGCCAGATTCATAACAAGCGCCCTCGGATATACATGCCTCAGTTAGAAGCAAAATAGAATCAATAGTTCCCACCAAGCTTGAGTTTTTACACCAGATTTTCTTCCCACCTGCACATACCCAGATATTGACTAGAGTGGGCAGGACATCAAAAACATGCAAACTTTCATAACGATTGCAACCCATTAGCCAGAAACAATACTGGATCAACCTCCCTTGCTACTTTTATTATCCGACAACACTTCAACCATCAGGTTACCATCACGGGTATCAAAGCGAATATCGCCGTCTTCGTTATTTCTGGATAAGGCCTCAAGGGTAGCAGCCAGTTCCGGAGTCCTTTCCAGTGAAATCAGCGGCATCGCTGCGAGCTCTTTCAGCAGGGCTTTTTGAAAGCTGTCTACGATCATTGTTTTAAACAGTGCCACTTCCAGATCAATCCGGGCTTCCATAAAATCGATCTGATCAAAATAGATAGACTGATCTTCCGGCGAGTACTTCAATTGCGTAAATCCAGTAACCTGAACAGGCAGCTTTTCTGTAACCATACCACCAAACACATCCGCATCAACCTTACCATTGATGTGAAACATCAGTGGTTTCCCATCGCCTTGAATAAAGATCCGAGGGGTTTCCAAATACAGCTGCACCATCATGACTGGCAGCATATCCAGACTGCGAATCTGTGGTGAGAGAAAACCTTCATTCACCAGCTGCTGAAAATGCTGCTGACTGAATGTTTCCCGATCATTTCCTGCACAGCCACCCAGCAACAGAACCAGTAGACCACAGGAAAAGCTAACGACCCAGAACCTGATTTGCCCTGGCAATGGCCTGCCCCCGATTTGAAGCCAGTGCATCTGCCCATCGGATGGTTTCCGGTAACCGGTACCGGGTAAGACATGATTCAACATATTGCACCGCCGTGTTCAACGATATTTTATGGCCAATACTGACATACAGTGGGCGTACTGCAGTTCTGGTACGAACCACGCTCCCTATAAGCTCATTGTTATCCCAAAGCTCAACCCGGGCGCTTTTTTCTTCAGGCAGAATCTCACTTTTTCCACACAGACGACTCTTGGCAACACCAATCGCCGGAAGCCCGGTTAATACCCCAATATGACAGGCCACCCCGAATCGTCGGGGATGAGCAATCCCCTGACCATCACAGAACAGCAAGTCTGGCTGAACCGATAATCGGGATAGTGCTTCCAGAATGGCAGGGCATTCCCGAAATGACAGTAACCCGGGAATATAAGGCATCTTAGTCGGTACTTTGGCAACCACGTAGTCCAGAAGTTCCAGCCCGGGAAAAGCCAGTACGGCCACAGCAGCCCGGGTAACACTTCCCTTCTCTTCAAAGCCAACATCAACACCAGCAACGCACCGGACCTCAGGCAAGTCATCATACTGAATAACTTGCCTGGCCAGTGTCGTTTGCAAAGTTCTGGCCTCTGCATAAGACAAATTCCAGCGGTGAAGATCCAGGTCAGACACTCAACCCATTCCTTAACGGAAGACGAATGGACACCTCAAGACCGGGATGAGCATTACGGGCAATAATCGAGCCGTTGTGCTGTGAAACAGCCGTGCTTGCAATGGCCATCCCAAGACCCGTCCCATCATTTTCTTTCCCCCGGGTTTCGTCTACCCGGAAAAATGGTTCAAACAAATCTTCAAGAGCCTCTTCTGGCACACCAGGTCCATGATCCCGAATGCGAATCAGAGCCATATCATTTTCACGGAACAGGCACACATCGACTTCTGAGCCTTCCGGCGTAAAGCGGATTGCATTCCTGATAATGTTTTCCACCGCACTGGAGAGGAACTCACGAACAGCCACCAGCTCAATCTTAGCGGTTTCTTTGAGAACCACTGCCTTATCATGAGCCTGAGCTTCAAAGTTGCCATCATCCACCAGTTTTTTCAGCATGCCTTCAAGCGAAATCTTCTCGCAGGTCATATTGGCAATATTATGCTGAATACGGGAAAAGTGGATGATCTGTCCAATCAGCTGATCCAGACGCTCAATTTCACGTTCGATACGGGCATGTTCTGCATCTGCATCTGGCGTCTTTCTTCTCGCCAGAGCCAGAGAAATCTGCAATCGGGTTAATGGCGATCTCAGCTCGTGGGATACATCCCGGAGTAAACGCTCTTTACTGAACACCAGAGAACCTACCTGCTCAGCCATATGGTCAAAGTCTCTGGCCAGCTCTCCCAGCTCATCTCGACGTTTAGCAACCTTGACACCCACGCGGGCACTCAGGTCACCTCGAGCCAGCTTTCTGGATGCCCTCTGCAGGTTGCGAATAGGGCCTACCAGGTAGCGCGCCAATACCACACAAAGGAAGAAGCTGACACCCAGTGCCAGAATAATAAGATGCCATTGCCTTGCCACCACCTGCTGAACCCGCCAGTGCACCAGCATTGGCATCTCTTTGGTGAGGTAAAGTTCATAAGGGGCATCATTCAACGTAATGCGCTGGGGGCCTACGACAACAACACCTCTTCGAAAAGTGATCGTTGGGTCACTGCGATTCCGGGTTTTGTTGTAGGCAGAAATCAACTCTTCAGAGATAGAGGCACTGCCCAGAATATTACCTTCGGTATCAAACAGGTAATAGCCACTGCCTGGAAACCTTGGGATAGGCAGGTGCACAGAGGTGCGGGACAAAAGTTCCATCTTGCGAGCTGCTATTTCCAGCTCGCGAAACAGCGCCCGCCGTTCTGACAGGAAATCGGAAGGGTCCACGGTGACAGCAAATGCCAGAAACAGTGTGACCAGCATGGCAATCATGGTTAACCAAAACCACAGAAATATCTTCCAGAAGACACTGTGCCATGGCCAGACCACCAGCCTGGGGATTTTAAATCGCACTCGCAACCCCATCAGCCCGGAAGAATATAAAAATAGCCAGACCCACGAACGGTTTTAATTCTCAGACTGCCGTCAGGCCGGGTACCAATTTTCTTACGCACATTGCTCACATGCATATCAATCGCACGATCATAAAGCGTCAGTTTTCGGTTCAAGGCAATCTGGGTCAGATCATCCCGGGAGATGAGTTCTCCCGCTTTTTCAATCAGCGTTTTCAGCACCAGAAATTCTGTTGCAGTCAATTCCAGTGGTTCGCCAGAAATGGCAGCCTCACGGTTCGCAAGGTTTAATGTGATGTCATCAATCTGCAAGGTTCGGCTGGTCCCTTCAGGAATCAGCGGCGTTCGGCCGCGACGCAAAATGGCCTTGATTCTGGCCACCAGTTCACGGTGGTTGTAAGGCTTGGGCAGGTAATCATCAGCACCTATTTCCAGTCCAATAATCCGATCCACATCGTCACCACGGGCAGTCAGCATCAAAACCGGAATATCGGATTGCTGACGAATCTGTTTCAAAGCATCGAAGCCATTCAGCTTAGGCAACGTTACATCCAATAGCACCAGGTCATGAATCCCCGACAGAGCCGCATCAACCCCTGCTTCACCATCATGAACAGCAGAGACAGTAAATCCCTCTGTAGCCAGGTATTCCACCAGCAATTCACAGAGCTCAATATCATCATCAATCAGCAATAGCTTGGCATTGGTTTTGCTCATGGTTTGCTCCATAAAAAAAAGACCCCGCCTTGGGGGAAGCGGGGTTAAAGGTACAGCTCATGGGGTAACTGATTGCCAGGCCAGCCAACCCCCCGCTTGGGCTTTCTGGCCGCCTCTATTGATATACCATTTCAATAGAGACTTTTTCATACCACTTTAATTCCAAAGATACAGCTGATTGACTATTCTGAATCCTGCAGAACATTATAAAAAAGTGTACTGCTCTCAGCTGTTAGCCTCTTGAGTTATTCACTCAATGTGATTCCGACCTCCCTTTACTGCGTCTTAATAATATGCAAAAAGGGCTTAACCAGTACTCTCCGAGGCGCGGGACATCATATCATTCATCTATCAGGAATGCTTTTTTAAACGATTACTGACAGTTTTCCAGTTTATCGCCTGCAACAACTGCTGTTAAACCTGCTGTTACTGAATGCAGGTACAGTGTATTGGCTTGCATCTCAATCGGGTCAATAGATCCGGTAAAAGCAGTGTAAAGCCCTGCCTTATTCCATTTTGAATAGTAAAAAAACTGCCAACTTCGGTTTTCCACATGGTTATAGATACATAAAACCCATACTATCCGTCACAACCCATAACCCTGTATGCTGTCCGATGCTTTGCACGAAGCATTCCCCTATGAAGAGCCGAAGACAGGCACTCTAACCGCAGAGTCATTCGGGGTTAATACAAAACAAGTACCAATCAGACTTTCCCCTCAATGCAGGGCGTGGTGTTTGAGGGGAGATATACAAGGCAAATTTTCTGTTGATCCCAGACATTGCCTATTCGTGTATCTGCCCCAAACGTCAGGACCATAGAGGGTATTTAAGCGAACGGTATAAAGAGGCTGCTGTGATAGCGGTATTGGCAGCCACCAGAATAGAGATGTGCTTAAACTAATGGTCTGGCACATCATTGCTTTTGCGGGTCCTGCAAGAACCTGACCCCTTACGGAGCTATCAATGATCGCTAAAATCACTGATCGTAAATTCGGAAAATGGCTTCCGATAGGCGCCTTAGCCACCTCTATATTATTTCTGGCAGGGTGCTCAGAAGACAAGCAACAGCAACAGCATCAGATGCCCCCCCCAGCTGTTTCCGTATTTAATGTGGCTGATCAGGAAGTCGGCGAATACCATGAGTTCGTAGCCCGTTCCGAAGCGATTGATGTCGTCGATATTCGTGCCCGGGTTGAAGGTTTTCTTGTGGAAAGAAACTTCACTGAAGGCGGCCTGGTGGAAAAAGATCAGCTGCTCTATGAAATTGACCGAGCGCCGTTTATTGCCGCTCTTAAAGGAGCAGAAGCCCAGCTGGCCAGCAGCAAGGCTAACCTGATCAATGCCCAGAAAAACCTTGAGCGTGGCCGTGACCTGGTGAAGAAAGGGTTTATCAGCCAGGCTGATTTCGATATGCAAACCAGCACAGAAGCGCAGGCTGTTGCCGGTGTTGAGGCCGCGGAAGCCAGTCTGGAAACCGCACAGATCAACCTGAGCTACACTCGCATCACCGCACCTTTTAAAGGTGAAATCGGCAAATCAACCTACAGCGTTGGCAACCTGGTTGGCCCTACCAGTCAACCACTGGCAACTCTGACCAGCATGGATCCAATCTATGTCACCTTCCAGGTGGATGAGCGACAGCTAATAAGTCATATGATGGACAATGCCATGGCGACAGGCCAGAAAGCAAACACCGAAGAAGAAGCGCCGATTGAAGAAAAGGGAGAGTTCAAACTGACACTGAAGCTGCCTAACGGTCAGGAGTACAACCAGCCAGGCACCTTCCGCTTCGCCGACACCAAGGTGGATGAAACAACCGGCACACTGACACTGCGCGCTTCTTTCCCTAACCCTCACGGTATCATTCTGCCAGGGCTGTATGTAAACCTGCAGGCAGAAAGTAATGCCAAAACATTGTCACCCATGATTCCTCAAGCTGCGGTTCAGCAGAATCAGTCAGGTCACTTTGTTCTCGTGGTCACTCCGGAAAATACAGTAGAAACCCGTCAGGTTACCCTGGGACGAAGTATCGGTGCCATGTGGGTGGTGACCAAAGGCCTGAAGGCCAATGAGCACATCATTGTTCAAGGTCTGCAAAAAGTTCGTCCAGGTGCCAAAGTATCTCCAAGCATGGTTACGGTGAACTCAACCACCGGTACCATTACGCCGAAGCAGGAGAAGGGTAACTGAGATGATAAGCCAGTTTTTTATTAACCGGCCAAAGTTCGCTTTCGTCATCTCGATAGTGATTACCCTGGTCGGCCTGATCTCGATGGCAACACTGCCAGTGAGTCAGTACCCGGAAATAGCACCTCCCCAGGTGACTATTAATGCCATGTATCCCGGTGCTGACGCTGAAACCGTTGAAGAAGCCGTTATCCGTCCCATTGAAGAACAGGTCAACGGTGTGGAAGGGATGATTTACATCAACTCCACAGCGGACAACAGTGGTGCCGCCTCCATTACCGTCACTTTTGAAACCGGCATTGACCAGGATATGGCCATGGTTAACGTTCAGAACCGCGTTGCGGTTGCTGAACCCAGCCTGCCAGAAGATGTTCGTCGCCTTGGTGTGACGGTACGAAAACAGTCATCCAACATGCTGCTTGGGGTTAACCTGATTTCAGCAAGTGGAGAGTATGATCAGATTTTCCTGAACAACTACGCCAATAACTATCTGAAAGAACCTCTGGCGCGGATTAATGGTGTTGCCAGTGTGGAAGTACTGGGTCCAATGACTTACAGCATGCGTCTGTGGCTTAACCCGAACCGTATGGCCGCCCTGGATGTCACCACCAGCGATATTGCCAGCGCCATTAATGAACAAAACACCATTGTTGCAGCAGGTAAACTGGGACAGGGGCCAACGCTGCCTGATCAGCAGTTTACTTATACCATCAAAACCCAGGGTCGCCTGAGCAGCCCGGAAGCTTTCGGTAACATCATTGTTCGTGCGCAACCTGATGGCTCATTCATCCGCGTTAAAGATGTCGCCCGTGTTGAGCTGGGATCCCAGAGTTATGAAGGTGATGCACGCCTGAATAACGACCCGACTGCATTTCTGGTTATCTATCAGCAGCCTGATGCCAATGCCATGGACGTGGCTAAAAGCGTCAAGGCAGAGATGAAAAAACTGTCGGACACCTTCCCGGAAGGTATTGAGTACGTTATCAAGTTTGATACCACCGACTTCATCGACGCCTCCATTAATGAGGTAGTGAAAACACTCTTTGAAGCCGTACTTCTGGTAATCCTGGTGGTATTCCTGTTCCTGCAGAACTGGCGGGCAACACTGATCCCAGCCATCGCTATCCCGGTATCGTTGATCGGTACTTTTGCGGTGATGAAACTGTTGGGCTTCTCCATCAATACCATCACACTGTTTGGTCTGGTGCTGGCGATCGGTGTGGTAGTAGACGATGCCATTGTTGTTATTGAAAACGTTGAACGCCTGATTACCCAGGAAAACATGTCACCCAAAGATGCAACCAGTCTGGCCATGAAAGAAGTGTCCGGGCCGATCATTGCAACTACCCTGGTACTGCTGGCGGTATTTGTGCCGGTTGGTTTTATGCCGGGTATCACGGGAGGACTCTATTCGCAGTTCGCGGTGACTATCTCGGTAGCAGTATTAATCTCTTCTATTAACGCCTTGACCCTCAGCCCGGCTCTGTGTGCAACATTGCTGAAAAAAGGCAATATGGCGCAGATTGTCTGGCTGAGACCGGTAGAGAACTTTATTACCCGTCTGACCGGTGGCTATAAGAGCTGGGTAACACTGCTACTGCGTCGTTCAATTCTTGGCATGACTCTGTTTGCCGTCATGATAGCCGCTACCGGCTTTATGTTCACCTCCACACCCACCGGTTTTGTCCCTGATGAAGACCAGGGCTTCTTCCTGGTGGACATCCAGCTGCCAGACGCGGCCTCCCTGAATCGTACCGAAGATGTGATGAAACAGGTCACCGAGCAGATTCGGACCGAAAATGGTGTTGACAGCGTTATCACCGTTTCCGGCTTCAGTATATTCAGTGGTGCCAACTCAAATGGCGGTATGGCCATTGTCGTTCTGGATAACTGGGATGAACGTCAAAGCCCCGAACTTCACCAGAGCGCAATCCTTAACCGTACACAGGGCAAACTGTGGGGACTGCCTGAGGCTCAGGCGATGGCTTTTGCCTTCCCGCCGATTCCGGGCCTGGGTGCCTCCGGTGGTTTTGACTTCCGCCTGCAGGACACTATGAGCCGCTCTCCTCAGGAGCTGTCTCAGGTGTTGAATGGACTGATCTACGAAGCCAATCAACAGCCTGACCTTAGTCGTGTATTCTCTACCTGGCGGGCGAATGTTCCTCAGTACTACCTCGAGGTTGATCGTAATAAGGCCAAAGCTCAGGAAATCTCACTCTCCGAGATCTTCATGACTCTGCAGACTCAGCTGGGATCGCTCTATGTGAATGATTTCACCATGCTGGGAAGAACCTACCAGGTCAACCTGCAGGCTGAAAGTGTTGACCGGGCTGAGCCTTCTGACCTGAGCAAGTTCTATGTGCGCAATATGAAGGGTGAGATGGTTCCGCTGACCACCGTTGCCTCTCTGAAGCCAATTCTTGGCCCCAGTAACATTGGTCACTACAATCTCTACCGCTCGGTCAATATCAGTGGTCAGGCTGCACCGGGTTACAGCTCTGGTGATGCACTGGCTACCATGGAAAAACTGGCAGCGAATCTACCGGATGGTTACACCTACTCCTGGTCTGGACAGTCATTACAGGAAATTGAAGCTGGTAACCTGGCCCCAATCCTCTTTGGACTGGCCTTCCTGTTCGTATACCTGTTCCTGGTAGCCCAGTACGAAAGCTGGACCATGCCCATTGCCATCATCATTGCCGTACCCATCGCCACCTTCGGTGCCTTTGTAGGTATTAATGTGATGCGCAACTGGAACCCACTGCTGGCCAATGATATCTACGCCCAGATAGGTATGGTACTGCTGATCGGTATTGCCGCAAAAACAGCGATTTTGATCGTAGAGTTTGCCATGGTTCAACGCCGGGAAGGCAACAGTATCTTTGACTCTGCGGTGAATGCTGCCGGCCTGCGTTTCCGTGCGGTATTGATGACTGCCCTGTCCTTTATTCTCGGGGTACTGCCTCTGGTTCTGGCCAGTGGGGCTGGTGCTGCAAGCCGTCAGATCATTGGTATTACCGTAAGCTCCGGTATGCTGGCAGCCACGATTTTTGGTACTCTGCTGATCCCAGTGTTCTATCTGTTGCTGCAAAAGCTGCGCGAGCACTTTGATCCAGATAAGGCTAACAGCTAACTGCATCATCTCAAGGCCTCCCTGACGGAGGCCTTTTTTATTGCCTGCCACAAACCACCTGTCCCAAAGCCCTATCAAGACATACAATGAATCTCATAATAAATTAATGGAGTTCAGCGATGACCACTGCTTATGAAAACCTGGTGAACCGATTCCAGCAGATATATCACCTGCAGCATCTTGGGGCGATTGCCAGTTGGGATCAGGCAGCCATGATGCCAGCTGGGGGAAATCAGGCTCGAGGTGCAGCACTGGCCGAGCTGAACGCTCTCCTGCACAAACTACTCACCGCTCCTGAAATGGCGTCATGGCTGCAGGAAGCACAGCGTCAGGAAACCAGTGAGGAAACCATTCGCTCCATCGAAGAGATGGCTGTTGAATGGCTCCATGCCAGTGCCATTCCGGATGATCTGGTGAAGGCCAAAACCATTGCATCCACCCACTGTGAGCATGCCTGGCGAAGCCAGCGTCCAGAGAATGACTGGGAAGGCTTTTCCAAAAACCTGAAAGAGGTCGTCAACCTCTCACGGCAGGAAGCTGACGTTCGGGCGGAGAAAAGTAATACGAGCCCTTACAACGCACTTCTGGAGCTTTATGAACCCGGAGTGAACACTCAGGAACTTGACCTCCTGTTTGGTGACCTGAAAAGCTGGCTTCCCGGTTTTATCCAGGAAGCACAAGACCGCCAAGCTTCAGTTACGATTGTTGAGCCTGAAGGTACATTCCCAACGGAGAAACAAAAAGCCCTGGGACTGGAAGTAATGAAGCTTCTTGGCTTTGACTTCAATCATGGTCGTCTGGATGTCAGTACTCACCCCTTCTGCGGTGGTGTCAGTGAAGATGTTCGAATGACAACCCGCTACAGCGAAGATAACTTTGTTGAAGCGCTGATGGGCACCGTTCACGAAACAGGCCATGCCCGCTACAACCAGACTCTACCAACAGATCGAGCACTGCCTGTTTCGTCCTACCGGTCCATGGGTATCCACGAAGGGCAAAGTTTGTTCTTTGAAATGCAGCTGGGCCGCAGCCCGGCATTCCTGTCACTGATACAGCCCCTGATCGTTAAACATCTTTGCGGTGGTAAGCAACCACCTTATATGACTCTGGATAATCTCGAAAAGATCTACACACAGGTTCGCTCCGGCTTTATTCGGGTTGATGCTGACGAAATCACTTATCCTGCTCATATTATTCTTCGCTATGAAATCGAACGCGACCTGATTGAAGGGAACATCGAGGTCGCTCATATTCCTGAACTCTGGCAGCAGAAAATGAAAGATTACCTGGGCCTGGATGTGGCGGGAGATCATAAAAATGGTTGCATGCAGGACATTCACTGGCCTATGGGGGCTTTTGGCTATTTCCCAAGTTATACACTGGGAGCCATGGTGGCTGCACAACTGTTTGCTGCCCAGAAAAAAACAATGCCCGATATTGAATCCCAGATTCAAAATGGCAACCTCTCACCCATTTTTGACTGGCTGAAAACCAACATCTGGTCACAGGGAAGAAAGTATTCCACGGCAGAACTGATGACTAGGGCTACCGGAGAACCATTAACGGCCAGTTATTTCAAAAACCACCTTAAAGAAAGGTATCTCGGCTAAACAAATAGCGTTTTTATCCATAACACGCTCAAGTTAACTATGATGAAATCTACTGCTCTGGCAGTATGCTTTCCAATTTTCATTGAGGTTAACCTGATGCGGGGCATCAAAACGACACATGTCCGTCATATATTTCAGGGGCTGGCGGCTCTGATCATTATCATGACGGGCATCAAGCTGGGCAGCACACTGGTCATACCACTGCTGCTGTCTGCACTGCTTGCCCTGTTGGCAAACCCGCTGGTTGACCTTCTGGCCCGGTTTAAAATCCCACGCATCCTTGGGATTATTTTTACGTTGACGGCCTTTGTTATCTTCGCTCTGTTCTTTCTTGGCAATGTTGCCAGCACAGCTCAGGAATTTACCGTTGCCCTTCCCGGTTACCGTGAACAACTGACAGAGACTTTCAGAAGCACACAGATCTATCTCGCTGAGAAAAATATCCATGTTGACCTGAAAACGTTTACTGATTCCTTTGACCCATCGGCTCTGGTCAGCCTGCTGACCAATATGATTGGCAAACTCGGCAGCACCATGAGTTTTGCCCTGCTTATTTTGATCGCCACCATATTCATGCTGCTGGAAGCGCCTCTTCTGCCAGGCAAGCTGCGCATTGCACTATCATCCCCAGACCATGAATTACAGAGCATGCGCCGGTTTCTTCGATCCTTCAACCGCTATGTAGCCCTGAAAACGCTGATCAGTATGTTCACTGGTATACTGGTCGGTGTAATGCTCTGGGCAAAAGGGGTCAACTTTTATGTTCTCTGGGGACTGGTAGCTTTTCTGTTCAACTTTATTCCTAATGTCGGCTCCATTGTTGCCGCCATTCCCGGCATCCTGCTCACCCTTCTGCAGTTCGGCTATACCGACGCCATGCTGATTATGGCCGGCTATCTGGCTATTAACGTCATGATCGGTAATATCATTGAGCCCAACGTGATGGGACAGGGGCTGGGCCTTTCTCCTCTGGTGGTTTTCCTGTCACTGATTTTCTGGGGTTGGCTGCTGGGGCCTGTAGGCATGATCCTGTCCGTTCCTCTCACCATGTTTTTAAAAATCATGATGGAATCTTCAAAACGATGGCGGAATGTAGCTATTCTGTTAGGGCCTGATGACAGTGCCGAGAAACCATTAGTACAAAGCACTGAGCAACTCTCACAAGATAACAAATAACGGAGCCTCGATGGTTGATAATCTTGCCATGATGAACCCCTGGACCGACTGGGCAGAAAAAATCAAAGCTATAGCCCAGAATGGACTTACCTTTTCCAGGGATGAGTTTGACCTGGAGCGGTACCATCAGCTGAAAACCATTGCCCATGAGATGACAGCCTTGTTAACGGGTGCACCAATAGAAAAGGTAGATGATTACTTTTTACCTGACCACGGTTACGCCACACCCAAAGTGGATCTTCGTGGCGGTGTTTTCCTCGATGATCAAATACTATTGGTGAAAGAACGTGCGGATGGGGGATGGACTCTGCCCGGAGGCTGGGGAGATGTGTGTGAGCCACCCGCTTATGGTGTTGAGCGTGAAGTATTAGAAGAGTCTGGCTACACGGCTAAAACCTTAAAGCTGGTGGCACTTCGGGATACCCAAAGACACCCCTACTGCCCACGAAGCCCATACCATATTTATAAATTGATTTTTCTTTGTGAATTGACAGGGGGAGCCCCCAAAGAGAATATCGAAATCTCAGACATCGGCTTTTTTGATGTTGATGATTTACCAGAACTGTCCAGAGGTAGAACACTGCCAGAAGATATTCAGCTGTTACTGGAACACAGAAATAAGCCTGAGCTGCCAACCGTATTCGATTAATCCGATTGGCAGCTGAAGTAGCTTTCTAAGCGGTTCCACCCACGGTGATTTCATCAATCTTCAATGTTGGTTGGCCAACCCCCACTGGTACTGACTGGCCATCTTTACCACAGACGCCCACACCAGGGTCCAGCTCCAGGTCATTACCGACCATGGAAACCTTGTTCATCACATCAGGGCCATTGCCAATCAAAGTCGCGCCTTTGACTGGCACGGTCTTCTTACCATTTTCAATCAACCAGGCTTCACTGGTGGAGAAAACAAACTTACCGGAGGTGATATCAACCTGACCACCGCCCATGTTTTCCACGTAGATGCCTTTCTTGACACTACTGATAATCTCTTCAGGGTCATGCTTGCCAGCCAGCATATAGGTGTTGGTCATTCTCGGCATTGGCAGATGGGAATAAGACTCCCGCCGCCCATTACCGGTAGGTGCAACCCCCATCAATCGGGCATTCAACTTATCCTGCATATAGCCTTTGAGTATACCGTTCTCAATCAATACGGTACTTTCTGTGGGTACACCTTCGTCGTCCATATTCATGGAACCACGACGACCTCCCAGGGTACCATCATCAACAATGGTGCAATGAGGCGAGGCGACCCGTTCACCAATACGACCGGCATAAGATGAAGACCCTTTGCGGTTAAAGTCACCTTCCAGTCCATGGCCTACTGCTTCGTGCAACAGGACACCGGACCAGCCAGAGCTTAATACCACCGGCATGGTTCCAGCCGGTGCTGCAACCGCTTCAAGATTCGTCATGGCTTGGCGGACGGCCTTTCTGGCGTATTCAAGACCGGTATCGTTCAGCAGGAACTGAAGGTAGTCGCCACGACCGCCACCACCAGCAGAACCGCGCTCAATACGTCCCTCTTTCTCAGCAATAACACTGACATTGAGACGAACCAGCGGTCGAATATCGGCAGCAAGGGTACCATCGGATGCGGCCACCAGCACCACTTCATGAACACCGGCAAGACTCACGGAAACTTGCTTGATACTGGGGTCAGCCTTACGGGCTTCCTGATCAAGCTTTTTCAGCAGATCAACCTTATCTTCACTGGTTAAGGAATCCAGAGGGCTGGACGTTCCATAGAGGGACAGTGGCTGGCTTCGTTGCCAGGCCTGAACCTGCTTCTGCTGGCCTACCCGGGCAATGCTCCGGGCAGCGCCAGCAGCCTGTTCCAATGCAGGGAGAATAATTTCATTGGAATAAGCAAAACCGGTTTTCTCACCACTCATGGCTCGAACACCAACACCACTGTCTACATTGAAACTGCCTTCCTTAACGATGCCATCTTCCAGCACCCAGGACTCATGGCGCATGGATTGAAAATAGAGGTCAGCAGCGTCCACATTGTGACCCAGAATGGTATCCAGAATTCGGCTGAGTTCGCTGTCGCCGATATTGGCCGGGGTCAGCAGTTGGTCTCGGGCTGTTGTAATAATATCGGTCATAGATCTTGTCACCACTTTTGTCAGCAGCGTGGCTTCACACTGATTTATTCTTATTGCAAGCGTACTCTCGGAGAACGTGATAACTCAAGGAGTATTTGGTGTTTGCTTTAAAGTTTTTGTCCAGCAAGCCTGGCGTGCATTCGCTGAAAACAGCGAGGTAATCACATGCATTGGGTCTCTCTGTTAACGCGTTGATAAGCAATATTTAAAATAGGCTGGATGGGATTTCTTGAGGGTATCAATAATATACATAGTTTGTTTTTTCAGAGCTGACTTTTGCTCCAATGTATACTTGCCAGCATCATCAGCCTTGATGAAAATCATAACTATTTCTTTAATCTGAACGTTTCTTCCATTCCACACAATAGCCGGGAAATTTTTTCCAAGCGTTAATGGATGATCAATCCCCGGAGCAATTTAATATTTATTATTAATAAACCGAAGCTCTGGTAGAGAAAACATACTTAACCAGTGAGAGCCTGAAAATCGAGAGCGTTATTGTCGTGTGTTTTTTGCCTCACACGCTCCCAACACGGTAGTCACTACAACCTCAACTTTCTCTTCCAGTGCTTTGCCTTCCGGTACCGGCTCTCCTTTGATGACCTGCGGCCAGAACATCATTCCCTGAAAGAGACTGATGTATATATTGGTGATCACACCAAGATCAGCTTCACTCAGCTGACCGGCCTCCATGGCCTCCTTGAACCATTGGGTCACGGCTTTTGTACTGTATAGCGTATTGATGAGGTTTTGCGCCATGTCCGGTTGACGGAGAAACTCCATCACAATGGTACGTGACAGCGGAATGCCATAGGTTTGATAGAGAATTTCAACTTCTTTAAAAGTGATGGTTGTCAGTTGTGAATGAAGACTAAGCTTCGAATCAAAGGGATAGCGTACTGCCTCATACGCCGAGGTCTGAATAATGGTCAGAACCGATTCAAACAACAGCTCCTTGCTTTCAAAGTGACGATAAAGCGTACGCTTGGATACTTCGGCTGAGGTACAAATTCTATCCATATTGGCAGCAAGAAAACCGTATTGGATAAACTCTTCTTTCGCCGCATCGATGATAGCTTGACGTTTTCGCTCAGAACGTGTCACTGGTTCCTCTCACTGTTGTCACCTCATCCGGCGCATCCGGCGCATCCGGCGCATCCGCTTTATCAACTAATAACTTGAACACCCCCGCTCCTGCACATTGCAGGAGTTAAGGGGCAAATAAAGCAACACACGAAGTACACTATAGAGTTTACATTTAATGAGCGCAAGCATAATATAAACTCATAAGTTTACTTTTGAGTTGCTCAAAACGGACTTTCCAAAAAACCTTTCATTTTAACTGGTCACACCTGACCAGAATTTTTTAGAGACAGGTCACTATGTTGGCATCGATAAAAGTCACCAGACTGGCAGCTGGCATTGCTCTGGCATCGTTCCTTCTTGGAGGATGCGGTAAAGAAGACGCTGCACAAACCAAAACGGCGGTTATTCAGCCTGCACTGACAGAACTTGTGACCAACACAGCCAGTGATGAGCTCAGCTTCAATGGTGTTGTACGTTCTGCCGAACGAGCCAATCTTGCCTTTCGTGTGGGAGGCCTGCTCACTGATATTCGAGTAAAAGAGGGTGACCACGTCAGACAGGGTGATCTGCTGGCCAGACTGGATTCGCGGGATGCGAAGACCGCTCTGGAATCTGCCGAACTGGAGCTTAAGAACACTGGAGATGACTATACGCGGGCAAAGGCTATTTTTGAGAAAAGCCGGGCTATTTCCAAGAGTGATCTGGATGCTATCACTACCCGTTACAATCTGGCCAGAAACCGTGTTGATGAAACAAAGCGACAGTTTGAGTACACCGAACTGAGAGCCCCTTTTGACGGCATCATTGGCCGTAAGCTGGTAGATAACCATATCCAGATCCAGGCCAACAGCCCGGTTCTTGTTCTTCATGATCTGAGCGACCTGGAAGTCGTCATCAATCTACCCCATAAGGTCATGCTCTCCGGGCTGCACCAAACCGTCGCCAATGCCGAGTTATCAGCCATACCTGGCCAATTATTCCCACTGGCTCTGCGTACCTATGCCACGGAGGCGGATCCTATGTCCCAGACTTATCCGGTCGTCATGGGTTTTGAGGAGTTGAAAGGTTTCCGCGTTCTGCCAGGCATGACAGTTAAAGTAATCGCTGCCAGTACCCAGTCAAAAGACAGCACCGGACCATCGAATATCACCGTACCCCTGACCGCTATTGTTCCTGACAATCAGGGGAAGCAGTTTGTCTGGGTGGTTAGCAGTGACAACAAGGTAGAAAAGCGCTTCGTGGAAGTCGGCAGTCTGAGCAAAAACCGCATTACCATCAAAAAACACCTGTCTCTTGGGGAGCGCGTGATCACCGCAGGTGTATCCAGCCTTAAAGATGGTATGGAAGTTCGTCCATATAGCGACGACTCTCTTCAGAAAAACGCTGGAGCCTGATGCATGGATATTGCACGTTATACCATCGCAAAGCGAACCAGCGTCTGGGTCATTATTGCCCTGACCCTGATTGGCGGTTATATCAGCTACCTGAAACTGGGTCGTTTTGAAGATCCGGAATTCGTGATTCGTCAGGCAGTTATTAATACCCCTTACTACGGTGCTACAGCCCAGGAAGTCTCTGACGAAGTCACGGACTTGATCGAAGGTGCTGTTCAATCGCTTCAGGAATTAAAGGAGGTAAAATCCGTCTCCAAACAGGGCATGTCGGAAGTAACCGTTGAGATTCAGCTGGAATTCGCCAAAAGCTCTGCGGATTTACAACAGGTCTGGGACAAACTGCGTCGAAAAATCAGTGATGTCCAACGACAACTGCCGCCGGGGGCTGGTCCTTCCATTGTTAACGATGATTTCTCGGATGTGTATGCGCTCTTTTTTGCAGTAACCGGTGAAGGGTTCACCGACAAGCAGCTGCAGGACTATGTAGATACACTGCGTCGTGAGCTGGTACTGGTGCCGGGTGTTGCCAAAACGGCCACTCTGGCCGAGCAGCAGGAGACCATTTTTGTCGAGATTTCCAGTGAACGTATGGCCAAATTTGACCTGTCTGCCGAGCAGGTTCTTCAAGTACTGCAAAAGCAAAATCTGGTGACCGTTGCTGGTAGTATTGAAACCGACTCCATGCGTATTCCGGTGATCCCCGATGCCAGCGTGCACTCATTTGATGATCTGAAAAATCTACAGGTGGGCGTTGGTGAGAACAGTACCGTGCTGCGCCTGGGTGATATTGCTGACCTGAAGCGTGGCTATCAGGAACCGGCATCCATGCTGATGCGTTATAACGGTGAACGGGCCATCGGTTTTGGTATTTCCAATGTCACCGGCGGTAATGTGGTGGATATGGGCGATGCGGTTAAAGCCCGAATTGCCAAACTGGAAAGCCAGCGCCCCCTGGGTATGGAGCTGCATGTGATTTCCATGCAATCCGATTCCGTTCGTGCGTCAGTGGCCAACTTTATCGATAACCTGATTGCTGCCGTTGCCATTGTCTTTGTCGTACTGCTGTTGTTTATGGGAGTACGCTCCGGCGTCATTATCGGCTTTGTGTTACTGCTGACCGTGGCGGGCACACTGTGCATTATGCTGGTTGAAGATATCGCCATGCAGCGTATCTCCCTCGGGGCACTGATCATTGCCCTCGGCATGCTGGTGGACAATGCCATTGTGGTCACCGACGGTATTCTGGTACGTCTGCAGAAAAACCCCGATGAAGACCCTGCGGCCCTGGCGTCAGAGATCGTAAAGTCTACCCAGTGGCCTCTGCTGGGCGGCACCGTTGTGGGCATCTGTGCCTTCAGCGCCATTGGTCTTTCTCCGTCCGATATGGGGGAATACGCCGGCTCACTGTTCTGGGTAATTCTCTATTCCATGCTCCTCAGCTGGGTATTTGCGGTTACAGTAACCCCGATGCTCTGCCATGATTTTCTGAAAGTGAAAGCCATAGCGGCTGACCAGAAACCAGGCCGAATGGTAACGGCTTATAAAGCACTGTTAATGTGGGTACTTAAACATCGTTTAATAAGCTCAGCACTCCTTCTGGGCACATTGGCGGTAGCTATCTGGGGAGTACAGTTTGTACCTCCGGGCTTTATGCCCGATTCACAACGCCCACAATTTGTCGTTGATGTTTACCTGCCACAGGGCTCCGATATCAAGCGTACCGAGGCAATCATTGCCGATGTCGAACAGGATGTAAAAGCCAAAGAAGGCATCACCAATATCGCCAGTTTTATTGGTGGTGGTGGTCTGCGCTTTATGCTGACCTATTCACCGGAGGCCAGAAACCCAAGTTATGGCCAGCTGCTGATCGACATTGATGACTACACCAGAATTGCCCCACTGATCGGCGAACTGCAGAGCGAGCTGGCCAGCAAATACCCCGATGCTTCCATCAAGGTCTGGAAATTCATGCTGGGCCGGGGTGGTGGCAAGAAAATCGAAGCCGGTTTCAAAGGTCCGGACAGTAAGGTGCTGCGCCAGCTGGCGGAACAGGCCAAGGCCATTATGTTAAGCGACAGTAACCTGATCGCAGTACAAGACGACTGGCGTCAACAGGTGCCTGTACTCCGACCGGTTTATTCCGCTGAAGAGGCGCAACGGTTTGGTCTGACCACACCAGAGATCAACCAGGCCATCGCCCAAACGCTGACCGGGCGTAATGTGGGTGTTTACCGGGAGGGGGATGACCTGATTCCCATTGTGGTCCGCGCCACTGAAGGTGAACGCAACCATCAACGGGCCATCGAAAACACAGAAGTATTCAGCCCGAAAGCGAATACCTTTATTCCGGTAAGCCAGTTGGTGGAATCGGTGGATGTGGTTTATCAGGATGCAATTCTGCGCCGTATCGACCGCGTCCCCACCATTCTGGTACAGGCCGATCCGGCACCCGGTGTATTGACGGCAGATGCCTTCAATCTCTTGCGCAGCAAAATCGAAGCGATTGAACTGCCGCCTGGCTATGAGCTGACCTGGTATGGAGAATTTAAAGCATCAAAAGACGCCAACGAAGGCCTGGTAATTTCTGCGCCTTATGGTTTTGCGGCGATGATCCTGTCGGTGATCTTTATGTTTAACGCCCTTCGCCAGCCTCTGGTGATCTGGCTGACAACGCCACTGGCACTGGTGGGTGTGGCTGCTGGTCTGGTGATCTTCCAGACACCCTTTGAGTTTATGGCGATTCTTGGCTTCTTAAGCCTGATCGGCATGATGGTGAAGAATGCAATTGTTCTGGTGGATCAGGCCGATGTAGAGATCAGAGTTGGCAAGCCGGCGTATCACGCCATTATTGATGCAGCCCTCAGCCGTGCCCGACCCGAGTTACTGGGCGCTCTAACCACCATACTGGGTGTGGCTCCGCTGCTGATTGACCCGTTCTTCAAAAGCATGGCGGTGACCATTATGTTTGGTCTTCTGTTTGCCACCATCCTGACGCTGGTGGTCATTCCACTGTTTTATGCGGTCTTTTTCCGGGTGAAAATTGAAGAGGCTTAAGTCACTGCCTGCCTCTGAATCATTGATTCATCATGAAGGTCAGACTAAGCCTTGGTGATGTTTTTTGAACCACAGAGATCACAAAGCGCACAAAGGAAAAGAAAGCCCTTCTTCGTGTACTTTGTGATTTTTTTGGTTCAATCATTAACTGATAAAAACAGGGAATAAATGCTTAATACCTGTCTTTCACCACACCAATTGATATTTTCCTGAAACCTGTTGTCAAAGGACTGA